>JAFXUX010000006.1 GCA_017524805.1 Candidatus Methanomethylophilaceae archaeon | reverse complement strand
TCATTCGAGTTACCTCTCAGATGATACATATCGTCAGGGGCATAAGTATTAAAAAGAAACCAATAGGTGGTAAAGTAACTATTAGGTTACTCTGTTACCGAAAGGTAACCAATGAGCGTTTTATCAATGAATAATCGGGGTTAGAGGCGGAAACGGAGGGATTGCTGTCGAATCACAGAGAATAAAATGGCGCCGAGAGAGAGATTCGAACTCCCGAGGATCGCTCCAGCGGTTTTCGAGACCGCCGCCATACCGGGCTTGGCTATCTCGGCTTATCCGCTCCTATATGATTACATTATTTAACGTCTTTGTCAATAATCCGCTTATGCCAGATGTGGTCTCGGAAATCAGGAAAGCGAAGGAAGCGTCCATAACTATGGCCGTCCTTCCCACGGCGGCCAAGGATTCGGCTCTTGAAGCTATGGCGGCGGCTCTGGATTCAAACAGGGAAGCCATCCTTGCGGCGAATTCCAAGGACATGGCGGCCGCAGAGGCCATGCTGGAGCGCGGAGAGATCACCGGGCCCATGCTGAAGAGGCTGAAGATAGACGGCCCCAAGATAGACGGCATGATTGCCGGGATAAGGGACGTCATAAAGCTGAAGGATCCGGTGGGAGAGGTCATGTCCTCTCTGGACCTTGACGAAGGTCTGACCCTGTACCAGATCCGCTGCCCCATAGGAATGCTGGGAGTGATATTCGAGTCCCGTCCGGACGTGGTCCCGCAGATCATGTCTCTGTGCCTCAAATCCGGCAACTCTGTCGCGTTCAAAGGCGGCCGCGAGGCTTTGGAGTCCATACGCTCGCTCTTCGAGATACTGAGGGGCGCCGCAGCTTCCGCCGGGGTTCCCGAGGAGGCGTTCGTCCTGATGGAATCGAGGTCCGACATTGATTCCATTCTGGGCCTGCATGAATACATCGACCTGCTGATTCCCCGCGGGTCCAACGCCTTCGTACGCCATATCCAATCGAACACGAAGATCCCGGTGCTCGGCCATGCCGCAGGGATATGCCATGTGTACGTCGATTCCGAGTGCGACATGGGGATGGCCGTGAAGGTCGCTCTGGATTCCAAGGCGCAATACCCGGCCGTATGCAACGCGGCCGAGACTCTCCTCGTGGATTCCGCCATAGCTGAAAAGTTCCTGCCCAAGATGGGGAAGGCGTTCTCCGATGCCGGCGTGGAGATCAGAGGGGACGAGAAGACGCTCAGGATTCTGCCGTCCGCCGTTCCGGCATCCGACGAGGATTGGGACACCGAATACGGGGATCTGATAATATCGGTGAAAGTGGTGGATTCGATATCCGAAGCCATAGATTTCATCAACGCCCACGGGTCCCATCACACGGACGCGATAATCACCTCCAACATGGTGAAGGCGTCTATCTTCGCCAAGAAAGTCGATTCCGCGGACGTGTTCGTGAACGCATCCACCCGTTTCGCCGATGGGTTCAGGTTCGGGAAGGGAGCCGAGGTCGGGATAAGCACCAACAAGATCCACTCCCGCGGCCCGGTGGGGATGGAGGGCCTGATGATATACAAATACGTCCTCGTCGGGGACGGCCAGATCGTGAAGGATTACGTCGGGAAAGACGCTAAGCCGTTCCTTCATGTCCCCTCCGAAAGGGAGTATCCGTTCGAGTGATTCAGATGGCGTCCAGAAGAGAGTACTTGGGCGATGTCAGGCGCGTCGTCGTGAAGATCGGGACATCTTCCCTGATAAAGGACGGCGCCGTGTCGGAGCGCTTCATGAGATCGGTGGCGGAGCAGGTCTCCCGCCTCAGGGAAGAGGGCAAGCAAGTCCTCCTGGTGTCATCCGGGGCGATAGGCATCGGGCTCAAGGCAATGGGCGTCAAGCCAAAGCCGAACGAGGTCCCCATAAGGCAGGCGGCGGCATCCGTCGGGCAGAGCATCCTGATGCAGAAATGGTCCGAGGCCTTCCAGCAATGCGGGATAACCGTCGCCCAGGTTCTGCTTACTCTCGATGTCTATTCCGACAGGGAGAGCGCGATCAACCTTCACAACACCATAGAATCCCTGCTCGAGAACGGCGTGATCCCGATATTCAACGAGAACGATGCGGTCTGCATCAAAGAGATAAAATTCGGGGACAACGACACGCTGTCGGCCATCATAGCCAGCAGGACAGATTCGGATCTCCTCGTCATCCTCTCGGACATAGACGGATTGTATGACAGCGATCCCAGCGAGAACAAAGACGCCAGATTCATCCCGGTCGTGACCAAGATCGACGAATCCATAAGGGCGATGGCCGGCGGAGCCGGATCTGGGTTCGGGACCGGCGGCATGAAGACCAAGCTGGAGGCGGCTGCGATATGCAGCGACGCCGGGTGCAACATGATCATAGCGTCCAGCGCGGCTTATGGCGTGGTCTACCGCACGGCTGCCGGGGACGATGTGGGAACCCTTTTCGTTTCCGGGGACGAAGTTTCCAAGAAGCGCAGATGGATCAAATCCGCCCATGCCACCGGCCGCATAACCATAGACGAAGGCGCGGTTAAGGCGGTCCTCGACCACAAGTCTCTGCTCCCGGTGGGCATTCGCTCCGTCGAGGGAATCTTCGAGAAAGGCGACGTCGTGGAGATAGCCTGCGGCGGGGAGGTCATCGCCAAGGCCGTGCCCAACTACGGTTCCAAGGAGCTGTCCGCCATCGCTGGCAAGCACAGCGGCGAGATAGAGGGCACGATAGGGTTCAGAAGCCACGATGACGCGGTGCTCTCGGAGAACATCGCAATCCTAGGGTTCAGAGGATGAGCCGGCCGTCGGATCGGTGGCGACCGGAAAAGAGAAGGGTGCGGGGTTTCCCCGCTTTCCGATCATTCCTTGATCTTGCCGTATTTATCGTCGTCCCTCTTTGTAATGAGGTAGAAGAAGACGAATATCACGGCGAATCCGATGACCAGAGGTATGAACGCGACGTTCACGTCGTCGTTGTGCCTTTCGACATAGGCCATGGCGATTCCCATGAGGACCGCTACGATTCCGGTGACCGCGATGGCTTTGCTTATGTTTTCCATGCTTATCACTCCCATTCCGTGACTCCTGAGGGGTCAGACAGGGTATCCCTATGGAATTCGGGATCTTCGACGCCTTCTTTCTTCTGTTTCTTCCAGTCGGCGTAAGCTTCGAACACCTGCCTGCTCAGCAATGCGACGATGGTCATGTTGACGGCAGCCATGGCCGCCATGAACGTGTCGCTGATGTTGTCCGCTATGGTGACGTCGGTGACGAGAGCCGCCGCGAACGCGACTATGATGACGACAATGCGCACGAGGTTGACGGTGATTTTGTTGTCCCTGACGAACCTGGCATTGGACTCGCTCATGGTGTAGTATCCGATCATGCTGGTGAAAGCGAAGACGAACATGAAGATCGCGATGAGTATGTTCGCGGCGTCTCCCATGGGAGTGCTGCTGGCGACCGCTTGGACGAGGTTGGATCCCTTCAGGCCAAGGCCGACGATGTCGTCGAAGGTCCCGTAGGAAAGAACGACGAGCGCGGTGATGGTACAGACGATGAGAGTATCGACGAGGACTCCGAAGGACTGGATCTTCCCCTGCTTGATGGGGTGCTTGATGTCTGAGGTGGCCGCCACGTTGGCGATGGAACCCAGACCGGCTTCGTTGGAGAACACGCCTCTCTTCAATCCGGTGATGATGATGGTTCCTATCCCTCCTCCGAGTATGCTGGGGATGCTGAACGCATTGGCGAAGATGCTGGCTATGGCATTGCCGATGTTCCCGGCGTTGAACGCCATCGCGATCAGGGCGAAGATGACCCACAGAAGGGCCATCAGGGGGACGACGGTGGAGGAGAACTTACCGATGATCTTGAATCCGCCGAACACGAGGCCGGCCGCGATGATGGCGATGATGGCCGCGAAGACCAGATGGTTGTTCTCGAAATCGAATGCCCCGCACAGCGCGTTGGATGCGTTGCAGGACTGGACCATAACGAATCCGACGCCGAAGGTCAGGACCAACAGTATGGCGACGAAAATCCCCAGTTTCCTGCTTTTCAATCCTTTGGTGGCATAGTATGCGGGCCCGCCGTGGTATCCCTCATCCGTCTTCTGCTCCTTGTATATCTGAGCCAGAACGGATTCCATGAAGCTGCTCGCGGATCCGATTATCGCGAAGATCCACATCCAGAAGACCGCTCCCGGCCCTCCGGTTGCGATCGCGGTCGCGACTCCCGCGATGTTTCCGACGCCTATGCGGGCGCCCATGCTTATGCAGAAAGCCTCGAACGATGAGAGTTTCTTTTTCCCTTTGCCTTCGCTCACGCCGGAAATGGCCAGTTTCGCGTTGCTGCCCAGTTTGGTTATCTGGATTCCCTTCAGCTTGATTGTGAAGATGATTCCCAGACCGATGAGGAAGACAAAAGATATGCGCCAGAAGTAGGTGTTCCAGACGCCTATCATGTCATTCAGAGTCGTTAGAAGATCGACCATATATCACACCTCATGCCGTTGCATGAGCGGTTGCCTTTCGCCGGCGCATCTAAGACGCCGCCAGTTTCATGCCGCAATCCGATGCCATCCCTAAGAAAAGAATTGTTTATTAAACTATTCAGTTATAATTACGAATTTCGTAGAAATAATATGTTATCTGAAAAGAAATAATTGTATTTTACGAATTTCGTATTAAGTATGATTATTGTCATAACGGCAATAATTCTCTATAAAAGCGACATTACTATCGGAATAATGCAATCTCAAAAAATAACTGAAATTCATAAAGGATGGTGGACCCGGCCGGATTTGAACCGGCGACCTCCGCCATGTCAAGGCGACGTCATAACCATCTAGACCACGAGTCCGATGAATGGTGCATTAATTGGTACTATATAATCGTTGTTGTTGCTGGATATGTGCAGGTTAAGGGTGGAATCCGTCCGTCATTTTCATGGGAATATCGCCGCAACCGGAACGCATCTCCCAGATGTTTCGCAATTTAACGTTATAAAACTTCCAAAATCAAAAAGTTTTATCGCGTTAAAATCTGAATCCATCTCCCAACAAGAAATCTTCCACCAGACGCAATCTTTTGATTCCCTTGCGGTCGATGGCTATCGGATCCATGGATATGATGTATTTTGGATAGTTGTCTTCTATCTTCAGGAGAGGGCGTTCTTCCCTTTCTTCCGTCTCAGGAGATGCCATCAGGTATGTCACTTGGATATAGGCGATGTCCTTCCTGTTCGAGACGACGAAATCTACCTCTATGTCCCTGAGTTTTCCGACTTGGACGTCGTATCCCCTGGATCTGAGCTCGTTGAAGACTATATTCTCCAGGATATGCCCCATTTTCAGGTCGCGCCTGACATTGGGATAAGATGTGTGGAGGGATATGTCGGCGACGTATGATTTGTAATGGGTTTTCAGGGCTTTCTTTCCGAAGATATCGAAGCGAACGCACTTGTCCGCCAGTTTGCTGGAGAATATCAGATCCAGATAGCCGTTCACAGTGTTCGGGGTCGTCATCATGCGTTCGGAGCGCAGATAATCGGCTATGGATGTGGAAGATATCTCCGCGCCCGGCGTCGAAAGAATATAATCGAGAAGTTTTCCCATCAGAGCCCTGTTTCTGACCTTTTTGCTCCTTAGGATGTCCTTCTCTATCGTCTCATCGATTACTGAGCGGATGTACAGCGATTTGCTGTCTTGATCGGCATATTCGAAGCTCTTGGGATATCCTCCGTTCAGAAGATAGTCTTGAAACGCTTCTGACGGGGTGAAAGCCATGCCGTTTATCCGATAGAATTCTCTGACTTCGCTCAGAGAGAACGTGGAAATCCTGAATT
Organism: Candidatus Methanomethylophilaceae archaeon; assembly: GCA_017524805.1. Lineage (NCBI taxonomy): Archaea > Methanobacteriati > Thermoplasmatota > Thermoplasmata > Methanomassiliicoccales > Methanomethylophilaceae > Candidatus Methanomethylophilaceae archaeon. Next base: position 58,991 of record JAFXUX010000006.1, on the reverse strand, counting down.
CCACGTATCTTCCCGTGAGTTTGGTCACCAGCTCTCCGCTTAGCAGATAAGAATTGGAGCCAGTTATGAACACGGAGACTCCGTCGTTGCGATACGCATTGATCAGCGGCTCGAAGTCTCTGACATTTTGGATCTCATCGATGAAGAGGTATCTGCCGCTTTGGCAATCCCCGAATCCCGAATCGATCAGCTTTTCCAGAGCATCCGACGTTCTGACGCTGAGATATTTTTTGCTGTCCAGATCTAGGTATACCAATGAACGGCCATCTACGCCTTCTTCGCGGAGCTCGTCGATGATCTGCCTCAAAATGGTGGATTTGCCGCATCTGCGGGCCCCGGTCAGCACTTTGATGATGTCCGTATCTTTGTAAAAGGGGCGGATCCTGGAAAGGTATTTCTCTCTCCTGAGCTCAAGCATAGTTCTAAAATGCAATTTAACGCTATAAAACTTTCAAAATCAAAAAGTTTTATCGCGTTAAACAAAGCATCCGATCGGTTCTATCTATGGCAGCACACGTCGTTCCGGGGGCAGGATATAATAACGGCGCTGGCTTTCCATCGGCCATGATCACTCTCGGGATTGAGGGAACTGCGCACACTTTGGGCGTCGGCATAGTCGATTCGGAATGCAATGTCTATGCCAACGAGCTCGATATGTTCAAGCCGAAGGAAGGCGGGCTCCATCCCAGAGAGGTGGCCAATCATCATGCCGACGTTGTTGCCCGCGTAATCTCGGGGGCTCTTGACAAGGCCGGGATGGATCTTAAAGACATAGATCTGGTCTCATTCTCCATGGGTCCGGGGCTGGGTCCCTGTCTCAGGGTGGCCGCCACCGCGGCGAGAGCGCTGTCCAGCTATCTGTCGGTGCCCATAATCGGCGTCAACCACTGCATAGCGCACATCGAGATAGGGCGTGCCTAGACCGGCTGCAAGGATCCGGCGCTTCTCTATGCCTCAGGCGGGAACACCCAGGTCATAGCCTATTCAGAGGGGCTCTACAGAATTTTCGGCGAGACGCAGGACATAGGGATAGGGAACATGCTAGACAAGCTCGGGAGGGAGCTCGGAATGGGATTCTATGCCGGGCCGATCTTCGAGAAGCTAGCCAAGGACGGCGACAAGTACTATGAGCTGCCGTACTCCGTCAAAGGCATGGACGTCGCCTTTTCAGGTCTCATGACCGCTGCGGTTGCGCTGTATAAGAAAGGCGTTCGTCTGGAGGATATAGCCCTGTCAGTGCAGGAGACGGCTTTCGCGATGCTTACCGAGGTCACCGAGCGTGCCATGGCCCACATAGGGAAGGACGAGGTTCTCCTGGGAGGAGGAGTGGCCCAGAACATGCGTCTGAGGGAGATGGTCACTGAGATGGCCGCGGACAGGGGCGCAGAGATGTTCGTCCCGGACCGCAGGCTGTGCATGGACAACGGGGCGATGATCGCATGGCTGGGAAACGAGATGCATTCGGCCGGCGTCAGAATGGACGTGTCCGAGACGGCGGTCAGGCAGCGGTTCAGGACGGACGAGGTCCCGGTCACGTGGAGGAGCTGAGCTGCCTCCCGATTATCTCATCCAGATTTCTGAGGAACTGATCCACTTTGTCTGGGGGTACGGATCCTCCGGAAGCTATTTTGTGCCCGCCGCCGACGCCTCCGACCGATGAGCAGGCCTCTCTCATGGCGACGGAAAGGTCCACGCCCTTCTCCAGCTGCCCCCACATGCCTCTCGAGGATATGTTAACAGGAGTGTTGGATTTGTTCAGGCCAATGGTCGGTTTGTCTGGGTCCCCTATGCACTGCATGGCGATGCCGCAAAGCATCCCGGTGAAACCGGAATCGCTGGTGTCGAACCACTGGATGTGCTCCATCTGGTTGAGCCCGGCGGAATCCAGATCCACCATGTACGCGACCACTTGCTCGGCGGATTCTTTGGTTATTTTGCATCCGTAATCGAAGCTGGCCTTGTCTCCCATGCCGGCGGCGATCCCTGTTCCGCCCATTCCGGCGCGCCCGCAGCTGTTTAGCACGGACGACAGGACTTCCGCGTCCATGTCCAGCCCTCTGAGATAATATCTGTCGCGGGCAACTTCGGCCATCGATTGCAGGAGCATGCCTTGGGACGCCAGTTTTATGGCCATCAGCGACGAGAGTTTCCTGCTTTCTTCGTCCGTCAGGTCGGAATAGCTTTTCCCTTCCGGGATCCCGGCGTCCTTGAGAATCGCGGATACGCCTTCTTTGCTTCCGCTGACGCCGCGAATGTAAGGGTCGGTGAGGAGATACAGCCCCTCAGCCAGATCCCCCGCGGGTATGAGCGATCCCGGCATCTTCTCGATGTATCCGCGCCTTTCCCCTTCCGAAAGGAGATATGTGTTCAATCCGGACAGCCCGTTGATGTGCTGCCTGTCCCCGGCTATCCCTGCGAACGCAATCTGGACCAGATCCCAGTTCTTCTCATCGACAGCCACCGCGAACAGAAGCGACATGGTGGCGCCGCATCCGGAGGTCATCCCGTCGATCCCGTAAAGGTGGGGATTGGCGTAGCATATGCGTTTCGCCTCGGAGATTATTGTGTGGTGGTCCAGCACGACGACGTCGAAGGGCATTTGGTCCAGCTGATCTATGTAGGATGCGCCAAGATCGGTTATGATCACGCATTTCGCGCCGCATCCGCGTATGATGTCGATGCCGCGGTCGTTGAGCGTTGTGAAAAGCGTGACCCTGAATTCTTTGCCCATCCGGAGAAGGGTTTTCGCCACGATCGCCGCGGAAGATACGCCGTCGGCATCATAGTGGGAATATACTTGGATGAAATCATGGCCGCGAACGGTATCCGCGGCTTTTGATAAGGTTGTAAGAAGTTTTGATGGGACCTGTCCGTCCATCCGACTCACTTAAGCATGAGCTCCGCGTTCTTAAGAGAATATTTCCAGTCCGCGGGAAGGACGCCGTTCCTCTTGTAGTAGCGCTCGAGCCTCCTGATCTTAGCTTCGATCATGTTGAGGCCTCTCTTGTTGGAGATATCTCCCTTGTTCTCCTTGAGGTGGCCGTTGAGGGAGATTGCGCGTCTCATGAGGTTGGAAAGGTCTTCGGGAAGAGAGGGCATGACGTTCTTCTCCTCCATGATTTTGGTGATGGTCTTTCCGGTGGCGAGCTTCACGTCGGGGACGCCGTACTGGTCCCTGAGAATGAGCCCGATCTTAGCGGAAACTATTCCATCCTTGGCGAGCTTCGCGATGAGGTCCTCGATTTCGGTGGCGCTGAGGGTGACCCATGCGGGGTTCTCGGAAACCATGGGGTGTTTGGAACAGGATTTTCCCTTTCTTCTGGTGTGCATTCTTGCCATAGTCTGATCCTCCGAATCATATCTATGCGGCGAGGCTGTCAGTGGCTATGGGCAATCCCTATTTAAAATATGACTATGCACCGCGTTTCAAAATATCTGTATAATTACGCGATTTTTTCAGTTGAATCTCAGGGAGCCCTCGTCGAGCAGGAAATCTATGATGGACATCACCCTGATGCCATCCTCGGTGACATGCTCTGGGACGTCGGAATCTATCAGCAGGATCTTTGCGAAGCCATCCTTGATGGCCTTCAGCGATCTGGTCTCTTGCTCCATTTTTCCTGGGTCATCCACTCCCATGGCCGCTTGTATGTAAGCCCTATCGAACGATCTGTTGACGACGAAATCTATTTCCAGAGATATGATCGCAGATTTTCCCTCTTCGTTTCTTCTTCTGACATCTATTCTTCGGACATCTACGTTGCATCCACGAAGCAGGAATTCGTTATGCACCACGGTTTCGATGAGCTTTGCACGCGACATCTCCCTGAAATTGAGTCTGGCGTTCATCAGCCCCACGTCCGTGAAATAATACTTTTTTAGGCCGTTTATGTGCCTCCTCCCTCTGATATCGAAGCGCATGGATCCGGATATCAGGAAAGAGTCCTCTAGATGCTCTATATAATTGGCCACGGTGTTCCTGCTGACGCTCCTGTCCCGGAAGGAGTCAGCGATTTTCTGCGGGTTAACCAACCCTCCGGATGATGAGGCGAGAACATCAACGATCGCTGACAGATCGTCGATGCCATGGATTCCATAGCGTTCCTGAATATCTTTGAGGTAGATCTCATTGAACAGACTTGATAGGTACCTGTTTTTGGACGGGGCATCATGATATAGCAGTGTTCCAGGCATTCCTCCATGGTAGAGGCATTCCATCCAATCCGACCTGACGTCCCCTCTGAGGGCAGAGTGGAATTCAGAGAATGACAGGGGAATTATGGGTATTTCGTCCGTTCTGCCCCTGAAACTGGAGAGGACATCTTTGGAAAGCATTTTTGAATTGCTTCCGGTGACATAAATGTCGCATTTTTCTCTCAGACCTAAGACGACGTCATAGAACGTCATCATGTTCTCTATAGTGCGGGATTCTGGGGGAAGGTATGGGTTGTCCACGCTGGCGCAAAGCTGTATCTCGTCTATAATCACGTATTTTCTGGAGTCGGAGCCGCCAATCGCGTCGTGAATGTGCTCTGAAAGCGTAAGGGGATTTCTGAGATGGGCATTAAGGCCCGTTTCAAGCGATATGAATATGATGTTTTTGGGATCCACGCCATTTTCAATCAGCCAATCTCTGAACAGTATCTCGACGAGGTACGTTTTTCCGCAGCGGCGGACCCCTGTTATGACTTTGATCAGACCGTTATCGCGGCGGTCGATCAATTATTGGAGGTGGATTGGCCTTTCGATCCGCATAATGAAAAAATCACGTAATATTACGTAATCTTTTCGACTAATATCGGCTGTTCGTAACAGCTTCTTCGATGCCGCGGTCATAGGCATCCGTCAAGATCTCTTTGCGGGTCCGCGATCCAGCAGGAATCGTTGCACGCTGACGCTTCCATCGTCTTATCGATTCCGACCTTGTCACAGTAATTAGAAGTGCGAAGAAGCAAGCAGTTTGAAAAAAGGGCCCCGCCCCTCTATGAGACGGAGCCGTGCAATCTATTCTCAGTCGCAGCTTATGCTCATATTCCCTGTGGCCTTGCCGCCGTAGACGCAATCGATGGGGATTGATAGGCTATTTGTCAGCACGCTGGCGCTGCTGCTTTCGCCCATGCCTGCGTCGTTCTGCCAGCTGCCGGCGTAGCCTATGGTATGTCTCTGTCCGTCGAGCGTTGTCACAGTCAGAGAAGAATCCTCTTCGAACGTGATCACGTCTTTGTCCTTGATTTCCCTGTCTCCGCAGACAACCTTCAGCTTCGAATCATCGATGGAGAAGGTCAGCTCTACCGGTGAGGCCCCGTTGGATTGGTCGTTACGGTCGTTGTCGCCGTAGGTGAACATACAATATGCGAGTATTATGACGATTATAACCGCAGTCACGGCGATAATCGCTATATTATTCCCTTTCATGGCATCAGCCCCGTTTGAAAAAAGTAACGTCTGGACAAGTAGAAAATAATATGCCAACTCAGGATGTAACGTTGCCTCTCACATCTGCTTCACCCATCCAACAGATGTCCTCCGGCGGCTCATTACCGATGTTTTTTTCGGCGTCTGGAGCAGTCCGAAAATTGATTTGAAATCGTATTTTCAGCATCTCTCTTGCCCAAGGGACGGTATCCTCGTATTCTTCCCTGCCGAACGAAAGCGTCTCGGGGAGTTCGGAGAACAGCTCTGATCTCATCTCGCAGGGATTTCCGGTTTTGGATTTAATTATCGCAGCGCATACATCGCAAGGCCCCAGATCCCTGGTGGCAACGATTTCTATCGAATATCCGGCTTCCTCCTCGAACTCCCTGGCGGCGGCTTCCTCGGAGGTCTCGCCCTCTTCCACGTGGCCTCCCGGCATCTCCCATCCGCCGCGGCGCGGGTTCCAGACCATCAGGAACCGGTCCCCCTCGAACGCCACCGCATACGCCGTTCTCATGGGCTTTTCCTCTCGAAGACGATCATCTCGTGGGATTTCTCATACGGCTCCAAAGAACGCGCGTCTATGATGCGGAATCCTCTCTCCTTTATTCTGCCTTCAGCGGCGGCGAATATGCTTTCCGGGGACGCTGTGACGTCTTCCGAACGGGCTTTGATGGCAACCATCCCGTATTGCGAGCCAAAAGCGTCCATGTTGTCGCAGATGATATCTGCCTGCCTCTTCTGGGCCACGTCCTGATAGACTATGTCGGCCGAGCCCACGAACATGGAATATCCGTCCGGTTTGGTGGCGTCGCCAAGGATCGGCATCATATTGGGCCTGGTTTCGCACGTCGAGACCAGTTCTCTGAACATCCTCTGGGCGAATTCCACGCAGAAGACCTTCCCATCAGGGCATATGTCCGCCACATGGGATGCGGTGGTTCCGCTGGATGCGCCCAGATAGAGGACTTTGCTGTCCGCATGGAACGGGAAAGATCTTCCGCCGGCTGAGAGGTATGCCGAAAGCTTGCTTCTTCTGGGATCCCATTCCCTGTATTCGGTCCCGTAGGCGCTCACCAGCCTTTCGCCATAGATTCTCTTGCCTGGGAAAAGCGATTCCGTGTACAGGCGGCCCCTATCGGAGAATACCCTTCCGTTCGTGCGGTCGACGGTTTCCATCGTTAGCGCCCATGGTTTCGGCGATATAAACCGTTGGGGGCATTCTCCGATCGGGGATCATCCCTCTGTCTCCGGCGGTTCACGGTTTTTCATGCGGATGATGATCAAAGCTGCTATCATGGCGATCGACGCCGCTATGAAGACCGCGGCCAGAAGGAGGGAGTTCTTTTCCACCCAGCTCTTCTCTGGTTCAGCTCCGCTTTGGTCCGTGGTTACGTCAAGCCTTTCCAGCGACCTTTCGGTGACTTTTCCGTCCTGATCGGTTATGCGGATGTCCAGTCTCTCCAAGATCACGTTCAGGGTATCTCCCCTTCTCAGATCCGCTTTGACCTTCTCCACGTCGAGCTCCGCGTCTCCGTACGAGCTGATCACTTCGCCGGTTCCGCTTCTGAGGACGCGCATCGAATCGGATGACATGAGAACCCTGTTCTCGAAGGCGAAGCTGCTGCTCTTTATCGCGGGAACGACGGCAAGAAGGCCTTGCTTCCTATGGTCATATCCGTCGACGGCCAGATTGCCGCGGGTCAAAGAGACCACGGATTCGCCGCTTTCCATCTGGAACTGCACGTCGTAATACCCGAATTCCGCTTTCCAAGGCATGCAGAGGTTCGCGGAGAATCCGATGCCATCTCCATATACCATTTCGAATCCGCCCGAGACCTCATCGGTCCTGAAGGACAGGTCCAGAATCCCGCCCTCGTCGTTGACGGCAGACCTGTCTTTCAACGTTACGGAGTGTCCTATGGACGAGATCTTCCCCACCAATGTGGTCTGGTCTCTGTAGCTCGAGTATTCCAGAGACATCACTACGGTAACGTATTTCGGAGAGTTCTCGCGCAGATTCGCGTTGGTCATCGTCAGGCAGTCCTCTTCCTTGAGGCATTCGATCACGGCGGCCTCGTTGGATATGTGCAGTTCTGCGCGCGTGTCGGAGGAGAAGTTGACGCCGCTGAATAGCGCGTCTATGCATTCCGAGATCGATCCTTCAGTGAAGAGAAGGATCTCCGAGGCGCCAAGCTGGGCTCTGATCTCTGCTTCGCTCATCTCCATCGAGGTCTTCAGCCAGTCGAAATTGAACGAAATCATGTTCTGCCCTTTGTTCTTGCTCAATGTGGCCTGGGAATTTCTGGTTGCCAGTTCGATTTCGCCGTCGCCGTTGATGTCGATGGACGCGTCCGAGGCTCCGATTCCCATCCGATCGCAGCAGTCCAAGATCTGTTGGGCGGTCAGAGATCCGTATTCGGACAGCAGCTCGTAAGCGGTTGCAGCATCGAATCCGGCCAAATCCACGCTCAGATCGTCGAATCCCATCGCGATGGCCGATCCTTCCCCGACAGGGAACGGCAGGTCCGAGAGCTTCCCGGAGAACTTCTGGCTCAGGACCATATTTATTGTTGTTCTGTATCCGAGCGCATCGATCTTCCCGTCTATCGTCGTGCTGCCGGAAGATTCCGAGTGATCCAGAGCGATCTCCGCCTTAGCTATCGCGTCGCCGGGATTCTCTTTCGGAGACAATTCCAAGGACACATCTCCCTTCTCCATTTCGGCCGCAATCCGGATTCCATCCGTCTCGGCGGATATTCTTACGGACGTATCCTTCTTGAAATCCAGCCCGTCGATGATTAGCTCCACCAACTCGGAGATCGGGATGCTCGAAGACAGCGATATCTCGGTCCTGTTCGATTGGATGTCCGCCATGCGCCCCTCCAAGGGAATGGACGCCGCCGCTTTTTCGACGCCCATGGTGACAGTCGAAATTCCGTTCCCATCCTTGGAGGCGTTCGCTTCGCTCTTTTCCATGATGGCGTCGGATTTCCCGTCCCCATCCCATTCCAATTCGGCATGCTCGGCAGATAGGCTCAGCGAGGAGCAGCTGTCAATGATCTGCTGGATTTTGATCTTATCAGTCTCGTCATATATCCTGCGGAGCTCGCTCAGATTCAGCTCTGACGCAGAGAGGTTGATGTCGCGGGATTCAATATGCAGTTTGTCGCCTTTGACGGGGACTTTGCCGTAGGAAACGCCGGAGCTGTCGAACCTCATGGCGTACCCTTTGGCTGAAAGGTCTGCCCACAGGAAGATGTCGCCGGAATCATCCTCGCCCCTGACGGTCGCGTCCAGCGTCATCGTTGCTGAGGCCGATGCGCTTCTGCCGAGTGATATTTTGATTTTCTCGTCCGCATAGTCTGCAGATAGGTCCGTCATGGATAAGCTCACAGCAGCTTCCGAATCCGAGCCGGGTTTCAGGTCGCCGCCGATGATGGCCATGATGTCTGCGAATGACAGGTTAGAGGATGCGGCCGCTTCCATCGCGGAAGAGTTCATGCTCAATTTACCTTCATCCAAGGATGCTGAAATCTCCAAAGTCCCTGATTCAAAGCGGGCGCTGCTTTCCGCGCCGGTCCCGACGATAAGCGAGGGCGCGGCGGCATCTGCCTGGAAAGTCCTTTCTCCTTTCGCATCGACGGAAAGGCTTGCGGCTTGGATGCGCGCCGACTCGCAATGATCCAGCATGTCCAAGGTAAGTTTCCCGCTCTCTTCGAATTCGGAGCGCACCGCATCGATATCCAGGCCTTTGACTGAGGCAGAGGGGTCGTCTATGCGCGCGTTCATCGCGGTCCCATCGGATCCAGCCGAGTCAACTATTATGCGATAGCCTGTTGCTACGATTTCCATGTCCGACAGAGTCTCAGAGGAATCCGTCAGGCGGGCGGCGGTGGCGTCTAAAGTCAAGGTCGGTTTTTCGCTCGTGCCCGATATGGAAATGGCAAAGTCGGCGGAATAGCTGAGGTTGAGGCTTTCAAAGCTGGCTTCCGCCGCGATCTTGGCTCCCGGCTCGAATTCTTTGCCTTCGAGGAGGGCGTCGCGGATCCCGGCGAAGGACATGTTGGATGAGACTCTCAAATCCAAAGCCCCCGATTTGATGCTCACGTTTCCTGTCTTAGCAGGCGCGAGAGCGGACAGAGAGCTGGCCGCTAGGGATGCGCTGCACACGTTCGAAGAGATCGTATCGATGCCGAACGATCTGACGGTTATCTCATAGCCTCTGTAATTCATGCTCGCGGATGATGCGTCGATGTCGGCCCTACCGGTATTGTCCAGAACGTCGAAGACATCTATCTCTCCGGCCTCTTTCGCGGCGGAGAGCGCATCGACATCCAGATCCTTAACGGCGGCTTCCGGATCCTGCAGGGATACGGCGAATCTTTCTCCGTTTTTGTCGCTTCCATCGGCTTCGATCCCGTATCCATTGGCATACAGTTCGGCAGTAAGGGCGGATATGCCCCATCTTTCCGAGCGCTCATAAGACAGATCGATCTCCAACGTAGGCGACCCGCTGTTGGATATAACTGCGGTGAGGGAATCGCCGGCGTATTTAGCTTCGGCGTCGGTCACGGTCCCTTCGAACGAGATGGAGACGTCGGAATCGAATCTGAATCCGTCGGAGAAAGCCTTCTGAAGGGTGCTGAACGAGATGCTGGACGAAAATGAAAGCGAGGCCGATCCAGATTTAATGGAGAGCCCCGCCGCAGAGGCGTCAGCGGACATAGAATCCGCGCTTATGCCGACCGAATAGCTTCTGATCGCTCCGGCTCTGATTTCAGGGGATGCGAGTTTGATGCGGCTGCCATCGGCTCTCACATCTGCGTAGCGGGCGAGGAGTTCGGCGCTGTCGATGTTGTCGGCGATGTCCAGCACGCTTATCTTCCCTGTTTCCTCGCGGATCGCGGCCAGAGAACCGAGGTCTGCTCCGTTCAGGGTGAGGTCGGGATCGGTTATGATGGCGACCAGGTCCAAGCCTTTCTCGGCATCGTGCTCTTTCGCAGTGATCTCGTGCCCGACGGCCAAAAAGCTGCCGCTCAGGCCGGTTATGTCCTTGTACGCGGTATGCCTGACCGACAGATCCAGAGAGATGGCGGAAGGGTTCGCGGTTACTGGTCTGCTCGAGACCGAGGCTGATCCGCCGGCATCTTCGAAGTCGATTCTTACCGATTCCGTTTTTATCTGTATGGCAAGGTCCGAGTCTCCGGATATGTGCGGGACAGATCTGAGCGCGTCTATGTATTCTGCGAGGGAGCCGTCGGTGGTTAGGGATGCCGCCGTCTTCCCGATGTCCATGCTGAGGTATCCGCCGTCTTCCAGAATGGCGGAGCCTTTTATGCTGCTGAAACCGAGAGCAAATGTGCTGCGCCCTCTGACATCCTTTTCGAGGGACATGCTGATGCCGCGGGCGGCGATCGTTTGGCCGTCCTTGGAGTATGCCATCGAGGATGCGGACAGGCGCAAGCGCAGGCAATGGTCCAGAATCTGCTGGATATCGATCTCTCCCGTTCTGGATAGGACAGAGAGAAGCCCGGGCAGATCCAGATCGTTTATCTCAAAATCCAGGTCCGTCGCAGTCGCCGCCGTCTTTGGTCCTTGGGAAGGCACGACATCCAATCTGGCATCCGCCACCGAGACGTCCAGGTCCATCATGAAATCGGTTCCTATGCCGATAGAGTTGAGGATGACCCCGGAGAAAGCCAGCCTATAGGATGTGTCCCCGTCCTTCCATACGATGACGTTGCGGAATTCCGCGGGAGCGTCCCTCTGCAGTTCGAAGCGGAAGCCGGTCAGATTCTTTCTGATGTCTTTCTCGCGGTCGTCTATCGAAATGGACTTTATGGCGACCGTCACATCCTTGATCATGTCAGAGACTTCGATCTTGTCTCCCCCGAATATGACGGCTTCCAGCATCTGGAAGAGTCTGATCAGGTCCAGGTCGACATCCCAGTTTATTGAGTTCAGAACTGTTCTGCTTTCGACGATGCCGTCTCTGCTCCTTTCGAATGTCGCTTTGTCTATCGCCGAACTCACGGAAATTATGCCGCTTCCGCTCAGGGAGACGCTCAGGTGATGGAATCCGGACAGCGACCAGGATGTGGTGATCCTGCTTTCGGCGTGGTATGTGGACATCTCCACGCTCCTGATGTTGATGTCTTTGAGATAGAAGTCGCCGTATCCTTCGTCTATCAGGTAGAGGACGAACTCCAAGGAATCTTCCGGGTTGCTTGATGTTATGGTCGTCGCGGTCCTGCTCACCAAGGAATTGCCGTCTCTCTTCTCCTCGGTAAGGACGATCTTAGAGAATCCGACCGTTATGTCCACGTTTCCGATGCCCATCTTCGCTGTCAGGCCCGGTTTCTCCAGCGCCAAGGTTCTGCTGCCTTGCGACAGATGGATGGATTTGTCGGAGCCGGACGGCTGGAATCCCAATCTCAGCGTTCCCAGCAGAGGATCCAGGCTCAGCGATATGGTCCCATCGAAGGTGACTGTTATGTCCCCTTCCATGCGGAACAGGGGGATGTCGAGTATGGATAACGGAACCCCGCTTTCCAGTATGATGCTGCCGCCCGAGCTCGAGACTGACGCCGACCCCAGCACAAGGGCTTTGGATCCCTGGCCGATAGTCACGGTATGATCCGAGATGTCGATGCTGGCCCCGTCCATGATGATGACGTCGGAGCCGCTTTCGATGCGCACGTCGCCGTCGAGATAGACGTCGCCGGAAATCACGACGTCGCCGGTCGGCAGCGTTTCCGCGTCGATATGATCGTATGCCAAGGCAGAGGCCAGAATGGTTATGGCGAGCATCGCCAGGAAGGCCGCGTGGATTGCTTTCATAATGTTTTCCTCCTGCCTACGAGGATGGCCGCGGTGGGGATCGCAACGGCCACGAATATGACGGCTCCCAGCATGAGCGCCTGAGCCATCCCTTCGGCGTAGATATCCGCGATGGCGTCCGTCAGTCCGGGCAATAGCTTCAGTAGCTCTTTCATCGGGGTGATCAGAAGGTTGGCCAGCATGCTGTCCGCGGGGATATCGAACGGGAAGATCTCGTTCCAATGCTCGACGTACGGGCTCAGCTTGTTCAGCATGTATTGGTCCGTGATGAATTGATAGAAGTTGTATCCCAGCCAAAGGGCCGCCGTGCGGATGAGTATGGCGAATCCCATGATGGCGCTGTTGTTGCTTTCGTCGGTGCGGTTCTGGATCGTTGCATTAAGCATGGATACCAGACACCCTATGGCGAGGCCGAGCAGGAACAGATGGATGGCGAATATGTATGAGGGGTCGTCCGCTTTGACCAGCAGCATCGACAGCAGCGCTATGGGCGTGAGCACGGCGCTCAGCAGGAGCCAGACGAGATGCCCCGTCTTGTCGATCTTCTTGGAGATGGTTATGGCGGTGGTCGCGGCCCCCAAAACCATTATCGTGAAATAGGGGGCAACTTCGAGGATGGACATCTGATATGTGAAGAACGAGATCTTTATCATCGACCCCACGGCGGCCATGTCTAGCGCCCCCAGAATTATTATGAATATCAGGCACGCGGCGGTGAGCTTTTTGTCGTCCAGCTTGCGGTGTGCGATGGAATTCGGATTCAGAGATTCAGCGACTGCCAGCGCGACGATCAGCATGACGATGAGCGCCGTACCCATGAGGCCTTCCGGGCTGACCGGGCCCCAGTCGAGATACAGCTTCTGAAGGAAGAACACGAAGAACCCAGAGAGGAACATGAGAATGATGGCGCCTGGGTAGTCCGGTTTCATGCTGCTGGGCTCGCCTTTGGACAGGGTCAGCAGCGATGGATAGGTGACGATAGCTTGGAGCGCCGCCATCGCCCAGAACGTGAGCTCCCAGCCCATGCCGTCTATTATCGCTTTCCCAAGGAAGACCCCCACCAGCATCCCCAGCCCGAATCCCAGGGACATTATCCCGTTGGCGATGTAGCGGAGCTTTGGGTTCGGCACGTCGTAGTAAATCTGCGCTATGCACGCGATGATTATGATCCCGGCCCCGAACCCTTCTATCACGCGGAACAGAATGAACTCGGACATATCGGAGCTCATGGCGCAGGCTATCGAACTCAGTATGAACAGCACCGAACCGATCAGATACGGTTTCTTGCGGCCCACGCTGTCCATCAGGCCGGCGAAAAGGGCCATGGAGGCGCATTCTCCGCCCACGAAAGCCGGGAACGTCCATGCGTACCCCTCGGTGGGGAACGAGTTCAAATCCATCATGAGATCCAGCGAGAGAATCTGCGTGAACGCCGCAGGCACGCATACCACAAAGGTGCTGAATGACAGCAGCCACAGCCCGGGCATAGCTTTTTTGATTTCCGCATCCATCCGAGAACGACCGCCATGCCATTCAGTCATAGAATAATAAACCTAGTCGCTAGAATCGGGTTGTTTTTCCGGCGTCGGAAACCCAAATTAATCACTATCGCATCAGGCATCTCATGATTACGGTCGAGATGCTTTCGGGCATCGCTGACGCGGTCCGGGACGCGATTGCCCTGATCCCGGATTCCGCATCCAAAAGGGAGAAGGTGTGCATGGGAGCCGACGGGACTCCCACGTCGCAGATCGACAAGATAGCCGAGAACGCCGCGATGATGTTCATAGAGCGCTCCGGCATCCCGGTCAACATCCTCAGCGAGGAGATAGGATTCGTCGACAACGGGTTCGAGGATACCCTCGTCATCGACCCAATAGACGGGACATCGAACGCCATCGCCTCGATCCCATATTACACGGTGTCCCTCGCCGTGGGGAAATCCGCCCTTTCCGACATCTACGTCGGCTATCTTCGCAATCTGGCCACCGGCGACGAGATGTGGGCGGAGAAAGGGAAAGGCGCCTACAAGAACGGGAAGCCCATCCATGTCCGCAAAGCCGATCTGAGCGAGCTCTTCATGATGATATACCAGGGCAACAGCGCCGCTCCCGAATCAGCTGCGTTGGCGCGGAGGGTGAAGTCCTCCCGCTCGTTCGGATGCGCTTCCCTGGAGATGGCCATCGTCGCCGAAGGGGAGGCCGATGGCTATTACATGAATTCTAGGAATTATTTCCGCGCGATAAGGGTGGTCGACATCGCGGCGAGCTACATAATCCTGAAGGAGGCCGGGGGCGAGATTTACGACTTGGGCGGGAACCCGATGGATATGCCATTCGATCTCGACCGCAGATCCAATTTCGTGGCCGTCGGGGACAAGAAAGTCTACGACTACGCCATGAAGAACGACATACTCCCGCATGACGGTCTGACCTATGGCGTATACACTAACGTCTCGGTGAGCAACGCCGCCGAATACACGCGCCAGGTCTTGGATGCGCTGCAGGGCCAGGATTACATCGTGGACAGCGGCATAGCGAAGGTCCTCGGCATCCAGGGCACTCCACTGAAAGATATGGACGCGGACATCGTCATCGTCATCGGAGGGGACGGGACTCTTCTCAGAGCTATGCAGAACAACGATGCGTTGGTAATCGGCATAAACGGCGGAAGCGTCGGATTCCTCGCCGAGATAGACCGCGACCACATCAAAGAGGGCATAACCCGTCTCCTGTCGGGGGATTACGCCGTGGATACCCGCTTCAAGATAGCCACCAGGTATGGCGGGGAATATCTCCCGGATTCCGTGAACGAGGCCGTGGTGCATACCGATACCGTCGCGAAGATCCGCCATTACCGCATTTACGTGGACGATGTTCTGGCGGCTGATTTCCGCGCGGACGGGATAGTCGTATCCACTCCCACGGGATCGACGTGCTATGCAATGAGCCTCGGGGCGCCGTACATGGATCCCCACGTCGAGGCGATGCTGGTGGTTCCCATGGCCCCTTACAAGTACACCTCCCGTCCGTTCCTGGTCCCGGCGACCTCCAAGATAACGGTGGAGAACGTTCTCGACAGAGGCTGCATGATTGTATTGGACGGCCAGAGCGAGGTGAAGATGGAAGGCGGGACCTCCGTGCAGTTCATGATGTCATCCAAGAAAGCCCGTCTGATACGTTTCAACGACGATTTCTATTCGCGCGTCCGCGAGAAGCTGGTGAACGGGGAATGAAGATAACCGGGGTCGATGTGGATTTCATAGACGGTCTGAACGACGCGGCTAGGTCAACCTATCCGGACGAGTTCCTGTGCATGACCCGCGAGATAGACGGCATAATCTCGGAGATGATCATCCTTCCCGGGACGGTCTACGGGGACAGCCACAGCTTCCTGAACCAATGGATGGCCCCGATAGATTACAGCATCGCCGGTTCCGCTCACTCCCATCCGGGTTATTCCAACCAAGCGTCGGACGCCGACCTGGATTATTTCCGCAACATGGGCGGCGTCCACATAATAACCTGCCAGCCCTACGACCGCCGGAGCTGGAGGGCGTACGATTCCGATGGCAACGTCCTGGATCTGGAGATCGTTTACTGAGATTTGGACGCGATTCTGACCATATCGGCTCCGGTTTCCAGGAGGCCGGCCAGATATGCGCTGTCCGGGGATTCTGCGGAAACTCTGCAGACGCCTTCCTTCGGCTTGCGGATCAGGACCCATCCCTTGTCCATGTCGACTCTCCACCCATCCTTGCAGACGAAGATTTTCCCCTCCCTTCCGGAGAGGGCTGTTTCCATCCCTCTGTCGAACGCGCCGGGATTATTGTCGACCTTGATCGATGAGATGTCCCTAAGGGTGGAGACGTCTTCGGCCATTTTCTTGAGGCTTCCGCTGTTCGCAAGCTTCGATATGGCCGCGGCGGTGCGGATGCCGTCCAGCGCGGGGATTCCGCTGTACATGATCCCGGCGTCGCATACGGCCATGTCGGCATTTTTCTCGGCCATCACGGCGGCCACATCGGCTGTCCCCATGGGTGCCATGTAGATCATCTCTGGGTCCCCGCCGTTCTTAAGGAATTCATCCTTCACCCTCGATGTCACATTCATCGACATGACGATGCTTTTTGGGGCGGCCGATCTCACTGCCAGAGCGGACGCCGACGCATGGTCTATGATGTTCCCGTCCTCGCCGATGACGGTGGCGCGGGACCCGATGCGATCCATGCCGATGCCTATGCATCCCTCTTTGTTGGAGATCAGATCGTGCAGCCATCCGAACTGCTGGGCCTCTGCTGAAGGGTCTTTCGGCACGAAATCCCTGCTGCGGTGGCAATTCACCGAAATGACCTCTATGCCGACGGATTCCAGCACCTGCGGGGCGGATTCGGACGCTATGCCGCATCCGCAGTCCAGGAGAACTGGGGCCCCAGATATTTTCCCGATGCGGGAGGACGCGAACGAATTGTAGTCGGAGACGGCGTTGACATATGGGATCCTCTTCCCCAGTCCCATGTGGTTTGGGGTCACCAAGTTATCGCGGATCGAGTCCAAACGCCTGATCTGGGATTCCGTGAATTGCCTTCCGTCCCTGCCGAACAGCCTGTATCCGCTGGCATTTCCGTAGGTGGGGCATTCCGAGACGTAAGCCGAGCAATCTGCGAGCCTTGCGGCGTATGCGGCGGCGGCTTCCGTGGCGCTTCCGCAATCCAAGACGTCCGCGCCTTGGGACAGAATCCCAGATATAAGCGCCTCCTTCATCATGCGGGTGCTCCTCATGTCGTCTGAGATGACCGCCACGCGCTTGTGCTCTGCGGCCAGGGCGCGGCCGACTTCGATCCCCATCTCCGTGGTCACGGCCGCGCCCGGTCCGGAGCGCAGAACGAGACCCATTCTTTCAGGCATGCCAACCTTTTACGCACTGACATTGATATGGGTTGCGGTCATCATGGATGCGTTTAAATTGGATTATTAATCCAGATATCTATAATATTTGATACTGGCACTATTCCATTGAATTGCCAGATTTTTCTTGTTTTGACAATGTTTTTTATATGATATTTAGCGATATGATACTGTGACCTAAGGATGTCCATGGAACGCATATCAATCAAAAAAGCCCAGACAATAGCCAAGAACAAAGGGTTGAAACCCGGAAAGGTGAAGGGAACCGAAGGCGTTCAGTTCACTAAAGGCTACAACGACAGGCTCGAGGTTATCTCCTGGAAGGAATTCGAAGCTCTTCTGAGCAAAAGGGGTCTTGCCATCTACGAGTCTGGTGGCTGGATGAAGATCATGAAGGACAACTCCTGAGCCAGTAACAATATTGAAATACAAGCAAAGAATGGTGGTTCTCATCCTGTGCAAGGGTATCCGAGCCTGGCCAAAGGAGATAGGTTCAGGGCCTATTCTCGTAGGAGTTCGAGGGTTCAAATCCCTTCCCTTGCACCACTTTTTCACTAGCCAGACATTAGTTTCGGTGCAATGCGCTCGTTGCACAAGCGAAAGCATCGGAATCGTCCTCAAAATCGTCCGGATGACGGAGTGAAAAACTCATGGAAAGAGAGTCAGAAGTTGCCCCAGAAAAGAGGCAATCTGACGAGTTCAGGGAGCTGAACCAGGGGAAGTACATCGAAAGGAGCAGGGACATCGGCGATGTGGAGAATGCCGATGACAGCAGACTCTGGGATGCTTACTACAGATTCGTAGATGCCGGACTGATCAAGAAGATCAACGGACTGAAGCTGTTCTGAAAGCCGAACCTATGATCAGGAAGATGGTGGAGGATGCGATGGAAGAAAGGGAGATATTCTTCGGGCATGAACCCATCTATCCAGACGGATCCAGATGAATCGGAAAAGAAATGAGGCATCTCTAATGAATGCACTTTTCGATGTGAATGATATCATCGGGCTGAAATACGAATCAACCGCAGACCGTAGCAGTCGGATCGAGATGGATGTTGGCGAAGGGTGGCTTTACGTCAGTGCGGATACGACCGATGATATGAACAGAATGATCGATTAACGAGTTCCCAACGAGCCGTACTATATCCCTCTGAGAATCAGTGTATTTCGGGCCTGTTTTGGGCTGAAGTAACGTTTATTGTTCGATCCTGTCGGCCTTTTCAGGATTCTTCCGGCAATCGAAGTGATGGACGGGGTCCGTAATCTTTGAATAATGACAGGCAAAAATGTTAATATATAGTACTGAAATATAGAATAAATACTATATTTAGGGGGATTTTATGGGAGTGCCGGAGGAAATCAGGAAGGTCCCGAGACCGAGCAACACCGTCGTCGTCGACAATGGCGGCGACGGAAGGAAGAGGTACGCCGTGAGGTCGCGCAAGAAGGTCATCTACGTTCCCGGCCACAACCCTCAGCCTGTCAACGGAGAGGTGATCGGATACATCCACAACGGGAGGTTCGTTCCCGTATCGGATCTCTCCGGATCTGAGCCACAGGAACTGTCGTTCGGTGCACTGGCATTGGTAAGGTCGGTATCCGATGACATCCTTAACGACCTCCTGGACGTCTACGGTATCGATGCGGGATATCAGATCATGGCCATCGCCGCCCTGCGGGTGGCGATACCGCATGTGACCGATAATCGCCTGTCCACCCATTACAGGAGGACGTTCGCCAGCGTATTCTACCCCGACCTGGCGATCTCCAAGAACAGCGTATGCGGGCTCCATCAGCTGCTGGGCATGAACGGGCCCAAGCGCAAGGAGTTCTATTCCAGACGCATCAAGGCAGTGGCCGAGACGCATCATGTGGCCATCGACGGGACACTGAAGACTGATAACAGCACCGTCAACGACCTTTCGGATTTTTCATACAAGTCGAGGGTGAAGGGCACCAAGGACGTTTCAGTCATCTATGCCTATGACGTCGAGAGGATGGAGCCCATATGTGCCGAGGTGTTCCCGGGTAACTGCATAGACGCCGTCGCATACTCGGATTTCATCCGCGACAACGACATCCGGAAAGGCATCATCATAGCCGACAAGGGGTTCCCTCCCAGCAGGATAAGGGAGGAGCTGGGGGACCGCCCCCAGCTCCATTTCCTCACTCCTATAAAGCGCAACGACATCCGCATAACGAACAACGACATGCTGGATTTCGAGGGAATACTGGAGAACACCGAGCATAAGGTGCTCTACAGGAAGCGCCGCATACAGGGCGGCATGTTCCTCTATGCCTTCAAGGACCCGTACAAGGCATCCCTGGAGGAGATGACCTACCTGGGCAGGAGGAGCACCCAGAAGTCCTTCGATTATCAGAAATATTCGAAGAAGGACAGGAACTTCGGGACGATCGTGTTCGAATCCGATCTCGATATGGACTGCGAGACGGCGTACAGATGCTACGACGACAGATGGCTCCTGGAGCTGGTCTTCAACTATTACAAGAATGACGAGGGCCTGGACGACATCAGGGTCCAGGGCGATTTCTCCGTGCGGGGCAGCGAGTTCATCAACAGCATCGCGACGATAATCACATGCAGGATAATCAGGCGGTTCACCGAGACGAAGCTCCTGGAGGAGGCCTCGTACAGGGACCTCATGGACGACCTGTCATCCGCATGGCGGAGGGTGGATGGACCCGAGGCGCCGTCCCGTTCGGACGGCGCTTGGGTGCATACGCTTCCCAATGTCCATGAGACCATGGAGAAGCTGGGATTGTCCAAAGGCCCCGAACCGGTCGCTCCGAAGAAGCGTGGAAGACCTAAGAAAACGGGCACCGAAGAGAAGCCTAAGAGGCCTAGGGGGAGGCCTAAAAAGAATCCTGTCAACTGACTATACGGCTCGTTGGGAACTCGTTAATTAGTTTATTCTTATTAGGTTGGATGGATTGTATAACCTATTATTTGATTGATACAGAATTCATATGCACCATGTTTGACTGGATATAAATTTAGTATTACAGGTACATAACGAATTGTATGGGTGCTGCAGGACAGACATCAGTCCAAATCTCGGTCAAAATCAGTACTGTGCTAAGGAAAAGGCTGGAGGAAGAACGCGTCCTCCAAGGGGAGACCATCGCGGAACTGGTAAATGACGCCCTCAAATTCTATCTGGATTATAAGGAAAAGAGGCGCATAGAATACTGCCAGAATTATGAGATGATGAAGGATCTAGATTTGGTTGTGCCCAAGGGATCCGAGGCCATTCTGGCCCGCGTCAGAAAATTTGACGATCAATCTCATGACGAGGGAGGGAGCGCTCGACCTGACGTTTCCCATTCTTGCGCCGATCTGGGCGGGCGAAACCATCGGAGAGCAGCCAAAACCATCCCGACGACGGTGATCGCTAGCAGGATGGCCGCTATCGATGCCCAGAACCAATCTTTTTCCGTCGCCAGGGCAGCGAACGAAGCGATGACGCCGGCCAATGGGGATATTATCAGGATCAGAATCCCCGCGCTGAGCATCGAATTCCCGTATCCCAAAGCCGACAGAATCAGCCCTATGGCTATCAACGCCATTCCTATGATGATCCCAACGCGAAGCGTCCTCGCGGTGGTCTTGTTAAGATTCATAATATGCCTCCAGCCTGCAGAAGGACCAATACTGCGACGACGAACAGCAGAACGGAGAAGTATTTCCTCAGATGCTTGGCATGTATTCTTTTTGAGAGGGCTGTACCCGCGAGAGACCCGGCGAAAGCTCCTATCGCGATTCCAGCGGCGTATTCCAGCAGGACTGTCCCTGACAGGAAATATGTGATTGCCCCGGAGAAAGCGGTTATGCCGATCATATAGCTGCTGGTGGGGCTCGCCGCTTTGATCGGCACATGCATGTACAGGTTCATAAGCGGGACTTTGATTGCGCCTCCGCCGACTCCGGTCATCGAGGAAATCATGCCGGCAGCCGTGCACAGGGCCATCCCGCCTTTCATGTTCTGCACTTCATATCTCACTTCTTTCCCGCTGTCGCCCTCATAAGAGAAGACGAATCTGCCATCCGACCCTTCGGCGGGCTCCAAGACCTTCTCGGGGTTCAGGGCCATCCTCATGCCGCTGTAAAGGACCACGGCCGAGAATATGCACATCAGAATCCAATCCTCAAGCAGCCCGGCAATCAGCGCGCCGATTATCGCCCCCGCTGCAGTGGTTATTTCCAGAAGCAGTCCCAAGCGCACGTTGGCCGCGCCTTTGTCGACGAATACGGTGGATGCGCCCACAGATCCCGCAATTATGCCGATAAGACTCACGGCAACAGCTTCTGCGGGAGCCAATCCGAATGCGAGCATCAGGACGGGAACGAAGATGAACCCGCCTCCGAGCCCGAACAGCGCTCCAAGTATCCCGGCGGCCGATCCGGTCGCCAGCAGACCCAACAGAATGAGCGCTTCCATGCTCCTGCGTATGGTCGAGACTATTATATCATTTCTGAATCCATCCTGTTCCGGCGTTATTCGCAATTTCTCTCATTCCATCGGAGGAATGGGCTATTTTTTGCATAACTGACGCGCATCCTTAAACACCAATCAGTTATCGCGTGTCTATGAAAAATGAAGCGAGGGCCGCTTCAGCATTTGCTATAGCATTGCTGCTGGCGGTCACGTGCCTTCCGATCTCCTTTGAAGAAGCCGGCGCGGACGTCTCCGACAGAACTTACGGGACGGCCATGGGATTCTCTTGGACCGAGGTTGAAAAGATAAGCGAGCAGATGACCGGGAAATCCGTTGAGGAACTGATAATGGATTTTTCCGAGAGCCAGCTGGGGTTTGAGCTCAGGCTGTCCGAACCGCATTTCGAAGGTGAGTTCGCCACCAAGAGGGATGTGCGGACAGTCGGGACGAGCTATCTCATCGATGACCACGTGTCCGCTTACATAGAGTTCGTAACCGCCGCCGGAGCCCATGGGAATATGCCTGAGGAGGGCACCTATCAGAGGCAGGAGGGGGAGGACGAGGAAAGCTTCCTGGAAAGGATATTGAAGGGGAGCGCCTCGCCGGATCCTCGCGACATCGATCTGAGCTTGCAGTTCTGCATATACGTGGATGTGGATATCTCCACCGAGATAGACACGGTGACCGGAGAGATGGTCCGCAGCGATGTGTTCGCCAAGCTGTTCGTCGTCGAGTATGAGAGCAGAGATTTCGATGTCTCTACGGCGGAGGACAGCGACGGGGTTCTCGATGAGGTGACCATCCAATACAGAAACAGCGTGTCATACAGCAATTTCTATGTCAGCATGGGGATGGGCCTCACTTACGAGGGGATGAAGATCTTCGACAGCAGGGAGTCTTGGAGCATCAGCCCCAAGATGACCCAGCATATCGACGAGATCACTGTTTCGTCGGATCTGGCGAGCGGCCTGTGGAACATGGTCTCTCAGTTCGCAGGGATCGAAGGGCTTTTGAAGAGCAGGCTCCCAGATCTGGTGCTGAATATAATCGAATCCGGCAGCAGGGTAGTGGATCTGGTCGAGACGCTTAAGTCGCTGACCGGCACCACGATAAAGGACATCGATTACCTGGCGGAATTCCAGGCGTCCAACGTGTCCGATGAGGCCGGCGACGAATACGTGGAGCTCAGGCAGGTCAAAGGAGATGCCGGGGAGACGTTCCGCTTGCCCAAGTCCGCCTATTGCATAGAGGTCAGCGATATATTGAGGCTCGTGCCGTCGTACATATTGGATGAACGGGCCAAGGACATCATCGAACTCATCGCGATACTGCTGGGATGGGGCACCGTCGACGTCGATGAGATGGACGATGAGACAAAAGGCAGGTACGAAGCCGTCTACGAGCACACCAATGCCATGATAAAATACGATGAGGAATACGAGCTGAAGATTCCGATAGAGTATGTCGCGATGTCTACCGCGGGTCTGATCGGGTGTCTGGGCGCCGCGATACTTATGAGGAGGCGCTCCGCATGAGCATGTCCGGATCGGAAAGGAACCGCGCGTTCGCGATGTGGGGACTTGCGCTTTGTCTGACTGCGGCAGCCGCGGGATGGATGTTCATGAGGTTCGGCATGGTCTGGTCCGTCGTAGACCTCCCGAAATCGCCCAACATCGATTACATCGTGCCTGCGTACGTGGTCTCGGAGGTCGCCATGATCCCGCTGGGAGGCAAGCTGGCGGATCTGTTCGGAGCAAGGCGCGTGCTATCGGTGGCTCCGCTGATTTTCATCGCGGCTTCCATGGTCTGCGCTTTGTCGGTGTCCGTCGAGATGCTGGTGGCTTTCAGGTTCGTCCAAGGGATAGGGGCAGGCCTCATCCTCGCGCTCGCGTACACCGCAGTAGGGAAGTTTTATCCTACGCTTAAGAGAGGCAAGGTTAGCGAGCTGATGACGGCGTCCTTTGCCGTAGGCTCGCTGTTCGGATCGGCTGCGGGCTATTTCCTCACGGAGAACTTCAACTGGAGGCTCGGGTTCATGGCCCTTTCGCTGATGGTGGCGGTAGGGCTGGCTCTTGCGTGGAGATTCCTCCCGGAGGATAGGGGTTCCCATCAGAAGTCCGATATAGTAGGGATGGCGCTCGCGGCTCTGGTCTTCGGATCGGCGACGGTGTATACCCAGCTTGTCAACGTCAACTTCGATCTGATCAGCGTCCCTTCGTTCGCTATCGCCGGGCTGATCGTCGTCGGGGCGGTCGCTTTGGTGGCTCATGCAAAGCGCTCTGAGAGCCCTGTCATACCCGTGAGGATTCCGCCGTTCGAAAGGAAGGTCCTCGTATTGATGTTCATATTCAGCTTATGCGGGCTCGGTCTGATACAGTATTTCTTCAAGATGTATCTCACGTGCTACGAGTTCGATATATACAAGGCGAGCGCCATGTTTTGGCTGCTGATCGCCGGGGCAGCCGTGCCCTCAATGATCGGAAGCCGCAAGGTGTTCTCGACGGGAGTCAGGCCGTGGATCATCGCGGGATCGGCCATCGTCACTGCCGCACTCATCCTCACCCATTTTATCATCAGCCAGGGCATACTGCAATTCGGTATCTCCCTGTTCCTGTTCGGATTCGGCCTGGGATTCATCGTGAACCAGCTGATATGCGCTCTGCAGAGCGTATCGGATGTGAAAGACATGGGCCAGCATACCGGCAACCTCATGGCAATACGCATGGTGGGCATATTCGTAGGGAATGCTATCGTCGGGTCGTATATCAGTGAGGTAACCCAGGGCAATTATGTCTCGGTTCCCATAGACCTGTCCGTCGCTGAGAATGTGCTGAAAGAGGTGGCCGCGAAG
The DNA here is from genome assembly GCA_017524805.1 of Candidatus Methanomethylophilaceae archaeon. Taxonomy (NCBI): domain Archaea; kingdom Methanobacteriati; phylum Thermoplasmatota; class Thermoplasmata; order Methanomassiliicoccales; family Methanomethylophilaceae; species Candidatus Methanomethylophilaceae archaeon. The sequence goes on along the minus strand of JAFXUX010000006.1, from coordinate 34,516 downwards.
CTCATGAACGACGTCCAGAGCGCGGCCAGCTCTCTCAGCGACGGATTCGTGGTGTCTATCGCCATTATGGCTGCGGTCACCGCCATCCTCATAGCGTATTCATTTACTCTCGGGAAGGATGACGTCGAGGCCGCCGAGGATAGCGGAAAGGAATGATGCTTAACGGGGGTCGATTTAAAAGCCGCCGGCTCCCGCCAAACATTTTTGCGCCCCTCTGATGCCCACACGGAATGGCCACGACGGATTGTAAACCAATAATGGCATCGCAGGCTGGAGCGGGACGGAATCCGCTCAAGGGCTGAATCGGAATTTTGGAGGCCAAGGACGATATGTTTTAAGGTTGAATCTTACATGGCGGGCTGTGACGATTCTTCTCCTCAGATATTCGGAAATAGGGCTGAAAAGCGATCCGGTCCGCAAAAGATTCGAGAATCAGCTCAGAGAAAACATAATGGCGATGCTAGCTAAGGATGGGGTGGAGGCTTTCGTCACCAAGAAAGGCGCCAGGATCTTCATAGAAACCGATGATTCCGAGAAAGCGATAAGATCCGCCAGGAAAGTGTTCGGCGTGGCGTCGATGTCTGTCGCGGAGACCTGCTCTTCCGATATGGAAGACATCTGCAGGACAGCAGCCGCCTATTCCAAGGGAAGATTATCTCAGGGCCAGACATTCGCGGTCGATGCGCGCAGAGACGGGAGCCATCCGTACACCAGCATAGATGTCGCCAGAGAAGCTGGATCGGCTATTTTCCTGGAGAACGAAAGCCTGGGGATCAAAGTCAAGCTCAAAAACCCGGATGTCACCTTTTTCGTCGAGGTCAGGGACAACAAGGCGTATATTTTCCAGGAGGTTATTCAATGCCATTCCGGGCTCCCGATAGGTACCCAAGGCAAAGTCGTGGCCGATGTGGAAGACGACCGCGGATTGGTCTCCGCCTGGCTGGCCATGAAGAGAGGCTGCAGAATCATATTCAGGGGTCCGGGAGACTTCGAGACTCTGAGGAATTACGATCCGGAGATGAGGATGGCTGACGATAAGAACGTGAGATATGCGTTGGCGTACATTCAAGGCAAAGGAATCTCCGATCTCGAGGATTTCGACGCGTCAAAATATGATCTCCCTGTGTTTTTCCCCACTGTCGCCATGTCGGATGAGGAAGTCGGCGATTTGGCGGCCAAAATCAGGGCTGGATTCCGATTGCAACGTATGAGAGGGCTCGTAACGATCGCTCCGATTCGTTTCTGACCTTTATGAAATCGCGGTTCTTCACGAATTTGAATATTTGATGCGTTGAAACGATAGTATTAAGGTTGTGCCAGACAATATTAACCTAACCTTGCCGGCCTCCCGAAGGAAGCCGTAAGGTGTTTGAAGCCTTCTTCAAAGGAAGGCAGCCAGGAGAAGATCGGCTATCAGCCTGATCGTCTCGAGGGCCAGGGTGAGTTTAGTGGTCTGACCCCGGTCCTTTCCCTCTTCGGAGATTTTTTCACTTCCTTTCGATGGCTCAGGACAGGGCCCAGTGCACGCCGGAAGCCCCTGTACACTGGGCTTCCTCCCTGGCGTCATCTCATATAAATTATAGTAATTATACGCTATTATCTGTTTCTTTATATGTTAAAATGAATCAAATATGATAAAATAATCCATAAATGAAATAGAATAAGGCACTATCCTTTCTAATAGAAGCTGGGACGCGATAATTGAGATTAGAAATGGTAAGGAGTTTGGGCCTGCCAAACTAGGCAGGCGGAAGGAATCTCACTTGATTCTCCTCTGGTTGGCTCTGACGGACGGCCTGGCTTTCTCGGCTCCCTTTCCGGTGTGCCTCATTCCACGTCCTTTCTGTCCGGCGGAGGTCTTTCCGCGGTACACACGGTTCTTGTGCGTGGAGTCGCAGATCCAGTTGATCTTTTTGTCGGATTTGATGACGGGGTGCGCGGGGTCGACGAGGATGACCTCATACCACTCCTGCTGTCCGTCTGCTCCGACCCAGTAGGAGTTCAGGACTTCCATGTTGGGGAATCTCTTCGCGGTCCTTTCCTCAGCCATCCTCTGGAGGCTCTTGCCGACGGTGATCTGGTTGATACCCTTCCTCTTGGCTCTCCTTCCAGTAACTATGGCTCTCTTCTGGAAGCTTCCCTTCCTTACTCTGGCCCTGACGACGATGTATCCCTGCTTAGCTTTGTATCCAAGAGCTCTTGCCCTGTCGAGGCGGGTAGGCCTCTCGATGCGGAGGAAGTTCTCTTCCTTTCTCCAGATGATGCGGCGCTCGTAGTTGAGAGCTTTCACATAGGATTCGGAGGGAACATCCCAAGCCTTGGCGATGTAGCTGTACATGCTTTTCCCGTTGACCGGGCGTGCTTCCTGAGTCTCTTCGCTCATTTGTATCACCTTTACGGATTCGCCCTAAGGTACATTTCCGTTCGCGGAACAAATTGTTCTGCGGTTTGCGCATCGCCATCCTTTATTTAATGGTCTCTGTCAAGCCTCCAGTTTCTAATGCGCTATTTCTTTCGAACCGAAGCTCAGTTTCTGGGCAATTCGGGACAGATTCCTCGAACCAATCTTCAGGCTTTTCAGCGCGGATGCTAGCATGGCCGTCTGTGCGATAGCAACAATTAAACCGAATGCGCACGAATTAGCCCCGAGGCCGATGAAGGATTACGTAGCTCTTAACCTGGAGAATCCGAACTCCCGTGGAAATTCTATCTGCGCGATAGGGATGGTCGTAGTGAAGGATGGGAAGGTTGTCGACCGGCTGTATTCGACGATCAACCCTGAGGACAGGATAGACAAGCGCAACGCGGCCGTCACCGGGATAGATGCGGCCAGGATAGAGAGATATCCGACATTGCCGGAATATTGGCCGAAGGTGGAGGGATATCTTAGGGATCTCGTCATCGTGAGCCACAATGCGAAGTATGGTTTGGCGGTCCTTACGCGGTCTTTGGAGCGCTATAGTCTTGACGTCCCGGATTTCAGATACATAGACACGCTGAAGCTCTGCCGCAAATACATGGACGCGCCATCGTACAATCTCGGCGAACTTTCCAAGTCCATAGGCCATCAATACAGCGGGCGTCAAGTCATGGGCGACGCATCAGCTACCCAGGCTCTGTTCGAATATCTGGAGGGGAAATATGGCGTGGATGATTCAGAAATCCATGAGTATCGCCAGAGCGAAGAGGATTCGATGGACGTCGACCTGGTGGTCAGGCTCAATGAGATCTACGGCATAGTCATGGGCATTACCGCTGACAGGAACATATCCCCGGACGAGATAAAGTGCATCCGCGAATGGATGGGCAACAACATGGATCTCAGGGAGTATCCATTGTTCGATCGCATCATAACGGCCTTGGACAAGGCATTGGATGACGGGGTGATAACCGCTTACGAGCAGAAAGATCTCATGAACGTCGCCAGCGCCATCGGGAAGAACAAATTCTACAGCGACAGCACCGTAGCGATCCAATTCTTGCAGGGCATCATACGCGGAATTGCCGCCGACGGCAAGATAAGCAGGCCTGAGGGCATGTATCTGAAGGGCTGGCTGGAGGAGAACGATTACCTGTCCGGCGTATATCCGTATGACAAGGTCTATTCCGCAATTACGGAAGCTCTCAAGGACAACATGATATCGTCCGCCGAGCAGGAAGCCATCCTCCACGAGTTCAAGGAGATCCTCAACCCAGACAGCAACGAGTTCGATGAGATAGAGCTCAAAGGCAAGACGTTCTGCCTCGCGGGGGATTTCGAGTACGGCTCCGATCCGGAAGTCAGGAAGGTCCTCGAATCCAAGGGCGCCATAAGCAAGATGAGAGTCTCCAACGATCTGGATTACCTTTTCGTCGGAAACCTCGGCGTGAACAGATTCAGATTCGGCGGTGGCGGCGGGAAGATCGCCATGGCCGAGGAAATGCGCGAGAAAGGGAAGAAGATCAGGATAATCAGCGAGGAGGAGCTGTTCAAGCAGATCTGATTCGGCTCGGCCGCGGCGCTTTATATTAGGATCCGCCGCGGCCTGAGCCATCAGTTTCCAACCAGTTCGGTCCCCGAGAAGCTCATCGTCGGGACGGTTATGACTCCCATCTGCGCGGGGTCGTTCCCGATGGCTTCGACGCTCGCGATCGCATCCAGCATATTGCCCATGAGCAGGGCGTTGTTAACGACGCTCACAATCTCCCCGTTTCTGACGATATATCCGCATCTGACGTTCAGCCCGAACCTTCCGGTGAGCTCATCCGCCTCCGGCCAAGCGAATTTTTCCACGAGGATCCCATCGTCCGTCTGCGAGACGATGTCCTCCGGGTTTTTGTTCCCGGGCTTGACGGACATGTTCAGCGGTTTTATGGCGGGAGTCCTGTCGTAGGCTCCCTGAGGTTCTACGCTGGACCTTCTCATCCCGTTTCCGGTGCTGTCCCCGCAAAAAGTGTCGCTGAGGAATCCTCTCAGAATCCCGTTCTCTATGATCGGGCGCCTTTCGGTCGGGACGCCCTCGTCGTCGAACGCGCAAGAAAGCGGGGCGCTGACGGTAGGGTCGTCGATGATGGTGACGCAATCCGAGGCGACTTTCTCATCGAGGGAATCCTTCCAGAGGCTTCTCCCGTATTTTCTGTTCTCCCCATTCACCGCCGATCCCACGGATGAGAAGAGCATGTCGCCCAGTTCGCTCGGCGGGAGTATCATCGAAAGCTTCTTCGATCCTCTGAATTCCCTGCATGTTGCCGCCGCCTCAGCTTTTCTGGAGAGGCTGTGGCCGATCAGGGCTGGGTCCAAATTCAGATGGGTTCCGTGGAACGTTTCCATCCCTTCGCCAGGATGGTCGATGCTGGCCATCGATGTGAAATGGCCGTAGACGAGGGTGCTCCTGTGCCCCACGTCGACGCCGTTCCCGTTCACGACCCTGGACTCCATGCATGACACGCGTATCTGCGCTCTTGGGATGTTCACCCGGCAATTCTCGATTACGGATTTCGCCAGCTCCCTCAGCTCTTCCGGAGTTATGTTCTCGACCTTTTTGTCCCATATATCGGGCGAGGCGATTTTGGCCCGTCCCGGTTGGGCGTAGCCTTTGAAGGCGGCGTTCTCCGGCGAATGTCTCAGTACCGAATCGGCCATCTCCAAGCAGCTTCCGACGGCATCGGGAGAGTTCAGGGACACGGATGATTTCCCCAGCCTGCGGCCCTCGGACATCCTGAACATCATGCCTTCGTCGGTCTTGGTCTCGATGTTGCTTATCTGTGAGTTGTCGATGTAAACGGTGTTCACGACGGCTCTGCTCACGTAGACCTCGGCTTGGTCATACTTCTTCATGGCTTGCACGGCCATATCGTCCGGGTAGATCACTGGCCTCCCCCCACGATCATCCTGGCGCGCATGTATGGGCCTCCGGAGGAAACCCTTACCCAATCCTCTATGCCTTTCCCGCACATCCCTCCGTCCAGGATCACCTCTTTGGTGAGCGCGTCCGCGGAGGACAGGATCTCCACCGATTTCCCGGTGAGCGTGAAGGATCTCAGCATCCCTTTGATCTCGCCGTTCTCGATCTCGAACCCCCTCAGGCATTTGGCTTCGAAGCATCCGCCTACCGGGTCTTCCATTCCGTTGACCATCTTGTCGCAGATTATCCCATGTTCGGTGTCTGCGATCAGCTCGTCTTTGTCCCAGTCACCCGGCCCGAAATAGGTGTTGGTCATCCTGACCCAAGCCCTCTTGCCGAAATTCTCCGCCCTTCCGTTCCCGGTGGGTTTGCACCCCAGCTGAGATGCCGTCTCGAGGCTGTGCATATATCCATTGTAGATTCCGCGGTCTATGATTTTGGTGCATGATGACGGGGTGCCTTCGTCGTCGAACGGGACGGATCCGTGGGCTCCCGGGACGGTTCCGTTGTCATACATGGTGATGATGTCCGATGCTACCTTCTTCCCGACGGCTCCCGTGAGGAACGAGCGCTTTTTGGTGATCTCATCGCCCTCCGACGCATGCCCCATGGCCTCATGGGCCAGCAGCCCGGACACCATCGGGTCGGAGATCACCGTGAGGTTGCCGGACGGCGCCCTCTTCGCGGACAGAGTCTTAATGGCCTCCTCTGCGGCGGTCCTTCCGATCCCCTCCAGATCGGCGTCTTTCACGGTCTCGTACCCTAAGGTGCTGTCCGGGCCCTCGTAGTATCTCTCCATGGAGTTCCCGTCGAAAGCGACGGACATCGCCCTGCACAAGGTGCGGACTTCCTCCCAGCTCAGATCGGAGCCCGCGGAGTTCACCAAGGCGTTCTCCTTGATCTCCTCGGAATAGGAACCCATGCGGTTCGCTATGCGATCGTCGATGGATTGGGCTCTGTCCAAGTCGAGCGCTGCCTGGATCTTCTCTTCCAAGCCGACGGAATCCGGGTGTATCCTCACCTGCGCAGGCATGTGCTTCCTTATGGCGGACGGTTCCAAGGCAAGGTCCGATTTCCTTTCGCCGGAGGCGTTCTTTACGGCATCTTCCGCCGCTTTCATGACCGCGTCGGGGTCGAATGACGTCACCGTTCCGTATCCCCATCTGCCGCCTGCCCATGCTCTGAGGCAAACCCCTCCTGTGCTCTTTCTGACGAGCTGCCTGAGCTCCCCGTCCATGGAGCTTATCCCGATGCTCCTTATCGTCTGGGACTTCGCGTCGCAGAACTCCGCGCCCAGATCGACCATCCTTCCCACCGCTTTGTGGAGGATGTCCTGGGTGTCCTCGGCTTTCATGAGGATCTGTTTCTGCATCATACCACCGTGAACGAATGGTCGAAGGACGTGAGGATCTCGCATCCATTTTCAGTTATGAGGCAGGTGTCCTCGATCCTTATCCCTCCCACGCCAGGGATGTATATCCCCGGTTCGGCGGAGACGATGTTGCCCGCGCGAAGGATCTGATCCGACCTCGGCGACACGGATATGTCTTGGTGGACGTCCATGCCGATGCCGTGTCCGAACGAATGGATGAATTTCCCTTTGAACTCGGAATCGTCGATTATTTTCCTCGCAGCCAGATCTGCCGCTTTTGCTTCCGCGCCGTCGCGGTATTCCTCGATCCCGGCGATCTGGGCTTCCTTCACGATTTCGTATGCTCTCTCCATTATCTCCGGGGGCTTTCCCAGGAAGACTGTGCGGGTCATGTCGGAGCAATACCTGTCGTATTTCGACCCGAAGTCGAACAGCGCAGTGTCCCCTTTCTTAAGCCTATAATCGCAAGGCATGTGGTGCGGCTGGGACGAATACTCGCCGAATGCGGCGATGGTGTCGAACGCGTTTCCGGTCCCGCCCAGCTCTCTCATCCTGCTGTCCATCCTCGCGGCGATTTCTCTTTCAGAGACGCCTTCCGAGAGGTAATCCGGAATCTCGGCCGCGACTTTCGATGAGATGTCGCAGGCGCGTCTGGTGGCTTCGATCTCTTTGGCGTCCTTCACCGACACGGTGTCGCCGATGGCTTTTCCGGCGTCTATAGGTTCGAACTCTCCCGCAACCTTCTTTATGTACTGCACTGCGGCGTAAGTGGCCGAATGCATGTTGAAACCGACTTTGGAGCATCCGCGGAGGGCTTCTTTGATGAACGCTTCCCTCTCTTCGCGGTCATGGTACACGCGCACGTCGCCTTTGCCGGCGTTCGCCGATTCCTCCTCCAGAACGCTCACTATGACGTCCATGGACCCGTCCTTTTTCACGATCGCGAAGGAGCTTTCGAAAGTGCCCGAGCTCTGCTCCGTCAGATACCAGAACGTGGAGTCCAGGAAGGGCTCGCCATCGTTGGCTATGACGACGGCATCCATGCCTTCCGCATTCGATATGAGCCTTTCGGCTCTTGTTTTGGCCATGGAGGTTAATGCGGAGTTGGCATGAAATATTTTGGGATTCCAAAATAATCGGAAACTCCTGATGGAAAAGTCCTGCGGGAGGACTCTTCAGAAGGGATGCCAAAGGGCGGGAATCCGGTTTTTGGGATAGGACATCCCCATCGGAAGCCCGCCCTCTGTCAGAATCGAATCAGATTCCGATCCATTCGTTCCTGACTATCCTTTTCAGAGCGGATATCGCCGACATGGCCGAGAGGTACGAAGTTTTCGGGTTATCCGGGGCGGGGACGTTGTATGTGCTGCAGTCCATCTCGCCGAATTCCCCTTTGAGCTTCAGTTCGTAGGAGTTGCTGTGGGTCTCCGGGTCCATGACTATGGTCACCTTGGTTCTGTCGAACCCTATGCCCAGAAGGCTCACCGTCGCCGCTACGTTCACGTTCTTGGGGAACATCTGAACGGCTTCCCTGGCGGTGCCGGAATAGACAACGGTCTTCTCGGTCAGCTTTCCGACGTCTATCCCTTTATTGATGACATAATCCACGCCGGACAGGGTTTTCGGCCCCTGTATGGCTATGAGCTCGACCTCATCCAGCTTGCCCATGGAGGAAGATCTCAGCCCATCGGTCCCGCACACGGCTCCGGACGGTATGTATATCTTCGCCTCGCATTCCGCCGCTTTCTCGGTGACCGATTTTCTGTAATCGTCGTCCACAAGGGCGCCCACGGACATGACCATGATGTCGACGCCTCTGGCCACGACTTTGGGGATGATGGCCTTGGCGGCTTCCTGGGTGGCCGATTCAATGACAAGATCGCAATGGTACAGCTCCTCCTCCACGCTTTCGACGACGATGCCCTTCTTCAGTCTCGACGCCAGGCCCTCAGCCCTCGCTTTGTCTGAGTCGGTGAGGTATATTCTCTTCACCTCGGCCATCTCGTCGGCGGCTTCAGCCAGCATCTGGCCGATCGATCCGCATCCGGCTATTGTTATGCGCATGAGGCCCCAAATGGGATGGTATATTAAGATATTTTTCGTAAAAATACAGGTATTAAGACAGATTCGTATGCTAATTATAATTGATAATACGAATAACGTAATAATTCTACGATAAGAGTGGCCATCGCATTTTTCCGTCCCATTCCCTGAGGAATTCGTCCAAGAATTCTTCCATGTAGCTGTGCCGCCTTTCCGCCATTTTCCTCGCAGATTCGGTGTTCATCAGCCCTTTCAGCTTCAGGAGCTTCTCATGGAAATGGTTCAGAGTCGTGCCTTCCGATCTGTATTCCTCTTCGGTCATGGATTCCCTCGGCTTTTCGCTCGGGATGTGCATCGGGCGCCCTTTGCTTCCGCCGTATGCGAAGGCTCTGGCGATGCCAATGGCTCCGATGGCATCCATTCTGTCGGCATCCTGGACTATCTTCCCTTCCAAGGTGTCAGGCACCGATGAGCCCGAGCCTCTGAAAGATATCTGGGAGATTATCCGGATTATCTTTTCCCGCTCTTCCGCCGGGATCCCCTCGGATTCCATGAAGCGCATGGCGTTGGCATATCCAGCGTTCCCGAACAGTTTGGGGTCGTCCACATCGTGCAGGAGGGAGGCAAGGCGGACTATCCTCTCGTTCCCGCCCTCTTCCGCGCATATCCTTCTGGCCACAGAGTGCACCCGGAGCGTATGGTAGATGTCATGTCCGCCGGAATCACCTGCGAAAACTCCCTCGGCGAACTTTTCGGCTCTCAAGAATATGCCGTCCATGGCGGGGCAACGTCGGATATGCTTTTCAATTTGCCCATGGGGATCCGGGCAACGTTAAAATCGGGCGGGCGGATTCCGGTGGCATGGAGAGATACGCCCTTATAGACCACACCGCCGATATGATGGTGAAGGCATTCGGAAGCACGTTGGAGGAGTGCTTCGCCAACGCGGGTTTCGCCCTGTTCAACGAGACCGTGGATCTCTCCGGCATAGGGGAATCCGTGGCGACGGAATTCGAGGTCGAGGGTATCGACGACGAGGATATGCTGTTCTCGTTCCTCTCGGAGCTGCTTTTCATCGAGGATTGCGAGAACCTCATCCTGAAAGAGATCGAAGTTTCCATCGACGGGAACAAGGTCCATTGCAGGGGGAGGGGCGAGAGGCTGGACAGATCCAAGCACAGGATAAGGTCCGAGGTAAAGGCCGTGACCTACCATATGATGGAGGTCGATCGGGAGACGCCCTCGGTCACGGTGGTGTTCGACGTCTGAAATTCTATATCCCTGTTCAATCATGGGGGAGCGATGCTCAGGTTAGGATGGTTCTCCACGGGAAGGGGCCCAGGGTCTCGCAATCTGCTCAAAGCGGTCATGGATAAGAGAGACGAGGGCGTCCTGGACATCGAAATACCCTTCGTCTTCTGCAATTGGGACAACGAGGAGGAAGACAACCCCAAGAGGGAGCAGAGGCAGATGTTCTTCGATATGGTGCGCGGATACGGCATACCGCTGCTGACCGCGTCCTGGAAAAGGTTCATGCCCGAGCTCAGGAAGAGCGACGAAGCCGCTTGGAGGGTCGAATACGGGAGGCTCCTTAGGGAGAAGACCTCCGTCTACGGCTTCGATCTGGGGATCCTCGCGGGTTACATGATGTGGATGGACGACGAGACCTGCCAGCAGTATGACATGCTGAACCTGCATCCCGCACTTCCTGATGGCCCCAAAGGGACATGGCAGGAAGTCATCTGGCAGCTGATAGCCGAGAATGCCGACCGCCAAGGCGCGATGATGCACATCTGCACCGAGGAATGGGACAGGGGCGCCCCGCTGACCTATTGCTGCTTCCCGATCCGCGGAGGGGAATACGATGCTCTCTGGGAGGATCTCGGCAAGAAGCTGGAATCATACACTTTGGATGAGATCAAGGAGATGGAAGGCACGGAAGAGCCGCTCTTCAAGAGGATAAGGGAGGACGGCGCCAAACGCGAGCTCCCGCTGATCGTCGCCACCATAAAGGCGTTCGCCGACGGCCGCGTGTCCATACAAAACAAAAGGCTTTACGCGGAAGGGGAGCCTCTGGACGGACCGTACGATCTGTCCTCGCAGGTCGACGCGTCTTTGGAGTGAGAGGAATGTCCGGAGAGTTCGACCCCACCCTGGAGCTTGGTCTGCCTCCAGAGAAGATGGTCATATGCGGATGCAGGGGATTCCTGTCCCGCAACGACAGCACGAGGGACATATGCGCCCATTTCATTCCTGACGGCGAGCATTTTTACGATCTCTTATCCAGATACGATTGCTTAGTCACTTACGTTCTGGGAAGGGACGATCTGGTGGCCGGGAACGTCCCCAAGTACGCGTTGCCGTTTCTCAAAGCCTACGGGGCAACCAATTATCTCATCTATAAGGCGGCCAAAGAATCTCTGAGGCTGGTCGACAATGCCCCGGAAGTCATGAAGTATCTGGCGGATCTTCTGCCGACTTTCATCACCACCTCTTCGTATGACCAAGCGCTGATGGCCCTCGAGGAAAAGCTCAGAACGCCGCTATGCGAGTCCGAGCCCACCGAATACGATTATACCACCGGGCAGATCGGCCGCATCGGCTCCAAAGTCCTCAGGGAAATGGCGGCGGAGATGAATTCCCTGGAGATACCCGACGTAACATACCAGTTCAACGTACCCACCAACTTGGACAAAAGGGACATCAAAATCATACAGAAGCTGGACCATTTCCTGGGCGACGGCATGACGGACGAGGGCAGGCTTGCGATGGAATCCTGCCAGCCGATGGACTCCAGCAAGAAGGCGTACAGAATCCTGGATCTCAGGCGCCAGCGCGGCATCGATCTGGACGGGACCATATACATCGGCGACGACCACACCGATTACCAGAGTCTGAGCCTTGTGAAGGACAGCAGCGGCCTGGCGATGTCGTTCAACGGGTCTGAGATAGCGATCAGAGGTAGCAACATAACCGTCATTTCCGAGAGCGCCACCGTCGGCGCCGTGTTGGCCGGGACTTTCTACGACAAAGGCATACAGGCGGTTCTCGATCTGGCCGACAAGTGGGACCGGGGATTCGCTGACAGCGGGGATTTCCCGGACAGGCATCTGGCTGACAGGCTGCTATCGGAAAAGAAGTTCCCGGAGGTCTACGCCACGGACGACGTTGATCTGGACGACCTCTGCGAGAAGAGCGAGAAGATGCGCGACAGGATGATCAAAGGCGAAATCTGAGGCGGCGCCCGCGATTACAGTCACAAACAATCAGCCATCCAAAATTTAGAAGTGATAGTGCTCCAGCCGGGATTCGAACCCAGGTATCAGCCTCGAAAGGGCTGAATGATTGGCCACTACACCACTGGAGCGCAATAGCCCCATCACAGCATCGTTTATAATGGTTTCCGAAAGCCCACGGGTTTTCATGTCCCAGCGCCGTATTCCGAGTCTGGCTTCGCACCGAAAAAATGGTTATGTTTTTATAAAACGTCGATTCATGTTATGCGGAGATGGCAATGACAGAGCAGCCTATGGAAAGCACCGAGGAGGATGTATCCCGCATCCGCATGCCCAACATCAAAGAGGGAGAGATATTCGGCATAGCCGATCAGCTCCTGGGGGCATCCAAGATCAAGGTCATGTGCGAGGACGGAGTGTCCCGCGTGGGGCGCATCCCCGGCAAAATAAAGAAAAGAATGTGGATTAGAGAGGGAGATCTGCTTATCGTCTCCGTCTGGGACTTCCAGCCGGACAAATGCGACATAAGGTTCAGATACACCAGAACCCAGGCGGTCAACCTCAGCAAGAAGAACAAAGTGCCCAAGAATCTGGACATCTTCTGAGATCCAAGGGGATCCGCATGCCGTCATACGAAGAGAAGTACGCTTACCTCGAAAAGCACGTGGATGCCCTTAAGACCAATAAAACGGGAGACGAACGGCAGACCGACGGCGAGGTCTTCGACAAAAAGACCCTCATGACGATCTATGACCTCATGTCCGACGGTTTTCTGGATAAGGTGCACTACCCCATCTCCACCGGCAAAGAGGGAAACGTTTTCTACGTCACGGACGAGGACGGCGAGGGGCTGGCTCTGAAGATATTCAGGACCTCCACCTCCACGTTCAAGAGGGTATCGAAGTACATCGAGGGCGACCCCAGGTTCAAAGGGGTCAGCGGCAACCGCTGGAAGATGATTTACGCGTGGGTAAACAAGGAATACAAGAACCTTCTGAGATACTACGACGCGGATATCCCGGTGCCGGAACCGGTTGCGTTCGAGAACAACTGCCTCCTGATGGAGTACATAGGCGACGAGACGGGGCCGGCGCCCCAGCTCAAAGACTGCGTTCTGGACGATCCCACAGACATTTACGATGAGGTCACCTCATTCATAATAGACGGCTGGCGCGACGCCCATCTGGTCCATGGGGATCTCAGCGAATACAACATCCTCATGCAGGATGGGCAGCCGATACTCATCGACGTCGGCCAGGCGATGACCTGCGACCATTACAACGCGAAAGAGTATCTGATGAGGGACATAGCCAACGTCAACAGGTTCTTCAGACAGAGGGGCGCGGATATCATAGAGGCAGAGAAAATCATGGACTGCGCGCTCAACGGGATCGACGACGAAGAGGAAGGGGATGAAGAATGAGATCGATAAGAGTGCCCGCCGACAGGGTAGGGACGCTGATAGGGAAGGGCGGGGAGACGAAAAAGGCCCTTCAGGACATCTCCGGGGTGAAGCTGGAGATCAGCGCGGAGGACGGGGAGGTCATAATCCATGACGAAGTGGAGCTTGAGGACCCCGTTATGGCGCTGAAGATTATGGATGTGATAAAGGCGGTCGGTAGGGGATTCAACCCCGACAAAGCCATGAGGCTCTTCGATGACGACGAGTACCTCGAGATAGTGGACATAAAGGATGCCGTGGGGGCGACCCAGGTATCCCGCGTGAGAGGCCGCATAATAGGGAAAGGCGGCAAGACCCGCAAGCTCATCGAGGAGCTGACCGGGTGCGACATGGTCATCTACGGGAATACCGTGGGTCTGATAGGCAACAGCGTCAGCCTCCCCGTAGCAAAACACGCGGTGGAGCTTCTCATCCATGGGAGCGAGCATGCCACCGTCTACCATTACATGGAAAGCCAGCGCCCTCTGCTCAGGATAAGCGAGATGGGGTTCGACATCTGAGGTGCGCCGATGGAGGAATGGATCGCCGGGAATCTGGAAGCCGCCGGGAAGCTGGCCGGCATGGGCCTTTGCGACCGCTGCCTCGGGCGCATGTTCGGCAAGCTCGGGACGAACATGACCAACGACGTCCGCGGCAGGATGATCCGCGAGGCCCTATCCGAAAAGGGCGTCGAGTCCGAGGCGGAGGAGATATGCCCCCTCTGCGAGAACGTGTTCGATATGCTCGAGAGGTTCGCGGACGCGGCGGCAGAGAGCGTAAACTCGGTCGAGTCCGAGAATTTCCTGATCGGAAGCAGGGTTGAACCTGAAATCGCCAAGAGAGAGAAGGAAATCGTCGCGGAGATGGGCCTGGATAACGCCGAGGGGATCAAATCAGAGCTCAACCGCGAGATCGGCAAGATCGCCATCTGCAAGATCCATCGCCCGGTGGAGTTCAAGAACCCTCAGGTCGTGGCCTGCGTGGACACCCGCTTCGCCGACGTGACTTTGGACATAGCTCCGCTTTTCATAGCCGGCCGCTACAACAAATACAGCAGGGAGATCCCCCAGACCATATGGCCCTGCAGGGTCTGCCACGGCAAAGGGTGCGACCATTGCCATGGGAAAGGGAAGATGTACTCCACATCCGTGCAGGAGATCATCGGGGACATAGCTTTGGAGATGACCGGCGGCAAGGAGCATTTCTTCCATGGGATGGGCCGCGAGGACATCGACGCCCGCATGCTGGGGGATGGGAGACCCTTCGTCCTGGAGATCAGCGACCCCAAAATCAGGGGGATAGACTTGGCCGAGCTAGCCGAACGCGCCAATGCCGGCGGCCTGGCGGCATACCGCGATCTGCATTTCGCGAAGCGCGAAGCCGTCGAAAGATACAAAGGAGCGGCATCTGACAAGGTATATCGCGCGCATGTAGTGGTCGAGGGGAAAGTTAATAAAGATAGAGTAGTTGACGTTGCCTTATCGTTCAAGAACGCCAATATAGACCAGAGAACTCCGCATCGTGTCGAGCACAGACGCGCCGATTTGGTGAGGAAGAGGACGGTCCACTGGGTAAAGGCGGACTCGATCTCCGAAGATTCGTTCGATCTCGAGCTGGAGACAGATTCGGGCACCTACGTCAAGGAATTCGTGTCCGGCGATGATGGGCGCAGCGTTCCGAGCTTCTCCGAGAGGCTCGGGGTGCAGTGCAGAGTCGAAGCCCTCGATGTGTTGGCGATAAACTACTATGAACCATGAGGGATCAGAATGCAAGCATCCAGAGGAACAAGGACCAAAACCCGCAACCTTCTGAAGAAGAAGGCGAGGGCACGCGGGCTTTCCCCTATCACCAAAGGCCTTCAGACCTTCGAAGAGGGGGAGAAAGTCAACATAATAATCGACCCGAGCGTGCACAAAGGCATGCCCTTCTCCAGATTCCACGGCCTCACCGGGGTCATCATCGGAGAGAGGGGAAGCGCCTATGAGGTCAGCGTCAAGGACGGAGACAAAGTCAAGACCGTCATCGCACGCCCCGAGCACCTCGTGAAGAACAAAAGCTGAAACGACAAACAAAAGGAAGTGAGACTATATCTGAGCGTTACGTAACACTGGCTGAAGTGAAGGAACTCCTGACGGAGGAAAGCGAGAAGAGAGAGCTTCTCACGTCGCAGAAGTCGGCGCTCGAGCACGCCCAGAAAGTCTCCTACCTTTCCGCCGAGGACACGCGCAGGCTCGTCGAAGAGGTCAGCGCCCTCGACATAGTTGACGACCGCATAGCGGCCAAAATCGCGGACATACTGCCGAAATACCCCAACGATGTCCGCGCCATATTCTACAAGGAAAGGATCGAACTCACCGCCGACAGGATCCAGTCGATCCTGGACATAGTGGCGAAATACATCGGATAAGACTTCCGGAGGCGGTTCATACGGAAGAGTTCGCATACATCCTGGATTACTTGCCGACAGGCATTTCGGGCCAGGGCATGGGAAAGAAAGAGCCCGTGGCCTATGCCGTGGGGGACGAGGAGTTCAAGCTTTTCATCCTGGTCCCGAAGACGAACGCCATATTCGGCGTGGGGGACAGGGTCTACATAGGCAAAGACACCCCGACGCAGAAGCGCGACGTCATAGACCACGTCAAGAGCCGCATAGGGTACGGGGAGCTTACCAACAACGCCCTGTCGGAGCTGGAATACGCCATCATCGAGATCGTGAAGCTCCATGAGGACAGATTCATCAGGTTCTTCAACGAAGCCCAGGCGATCAGCCTCCGCAAGCACCTTCTGGAGGAGATCCCCGGTCTGGGGAAGAAATCCGTCGAGGAGATCCTCAGGGAGAGGGAGAAAGCCAAATTCACCGGTTTCGCCGATCTCACCGAGAGGGCCAAGATAAAGGTCCCCGAGAAGCTGCTCGCCAGGCGCATTATCGAAGAGATCGAGAGCCCCGATCTCAAGCGCTATCTGTTCGTGTCGAAATGACGGGTGCGGGCAGGCCTGACCCCGGTTTCGTCCCGAGGAAGAGCAGGGGCCAGAATTTTCTGATCGACGGCAGGGTGGCCGACAGGCACATCGGATACGCCGGCATAAGGGAAGGCGACAGGGTTCTCGAGGTCGGGCCCGGATTCGGAGTCCTCACCTCAAGGCTTGTAGAGGCCGCAGGAAGCCTGACCTGCATAGAATTGGATGAGAAGCTCGCCGACTACATAGAAGGCGAGTACGGCGGCCGTCTGACTCTCATACGCGGGGACGCAGTCAAGGTCCCGTTCCCGGAGTTCGACGTCTTCGTCAGCAATCTGCCTTACAGCGTCTCCACCCCGATCATCTTCAAGCTTCTGGATTATGATTTCAGGTCCGCCGTGGTGATGGTCCAGAAGGAATTCGCCGATCGCATGGTCGCCGACGTGGGCAGCCCCGACTATTCTCGCCTGACCGTCGATCTGTTCTATCGTGCCGATTGCGAGATATTGGAGAGCGTCCCGGCGTCAAGGTTCGACCCCAGGCCCAAAGTCGATTCCGCATTGGTCAGGATCGTCCCCAGGAAGGCGCCGTTCAGCGTGCTTGACGAGGCCACTTTCTTCAGGGTAGTCGAGGTAGCGTTCAACCACCGCAGGAAGAAGATCGGCACGTCCCTGAAGGCTACCCGCATGATCGATTCCGCCGATGGGTTCCCGTATCTGGACGAGAGGATAGAGAACCTCCGCCCGGCGGAGATAGGGGAGCTGGCCGATGCGGTGTATCGTGCAAGGCATCCTGGCTCCGGGCGCCCTCTGGACGATACAAACTAATCCGATGCGAGATATACTCCCATTGATCTCATGCAAATCGGAATAGTAGGGAAGCCGAACGTCGGGAAATCCACATTCTTCGGGGCCGCAACCATGGCTCCAGTGGAGATCGCCAACTATCCCTTCACGACAATAGAGCCCAACAAAGGCGTCGGATACGTCCGTGCTCCATGCCCGTGCAAAGGGCTCGGGGTCACCTGCACCCCGCACAATTCGCTCTGCGTCAACGGCACTAGGATGATTCCGGTCGAGCTTCTGGATGTGGCCGGGCTGGTGCCTGACGCCTGGCAGGGCAAAGGCCTTGGGAACCAGTTCTTGGACGACCTCAGACAGGCAGACGCGCTCATAAACGTCGTCGACGTCAGCGGTTCCACAGATATCGAGGGTGTGCCCGGAGAGCCTGGGTCCCATGATCCCACCGAGGACATCCTGTTCCTCAGGACCGAGATCGAATGCTGGATGAGAGAGATAATCAAGAACGGCTTCTCCAAGATCGCCAGGCAGGCGAGGATGCAGGGCAGCAAGCCGGAGGCCATACTCCACGAGAGGCTCGCAGGGCTCAACGTCACCGAGCAGCAGGTCAAGGACGCGCTCAGAGAGGCTCCTCTGCCTGACGACCCTACCCAGTGGGACGACGAATCGCTGCTGAGGCTGTGCAAAGAGATCAGGAAGAGGTCCAAGCCGATGATCGCCGCCATGAACAAGGCGGACATCGCGCCGGAGGGCAACATCGAGAAGGTCGAAGCCATAAACGACATCTGCGTCGTGACCATGGCCGAGACGGAGCTGGCGCTGAAGAGGGCCGCCGCGGCAGGTCTGGTCGAATATGTGCCCGGAGATCCCACCTTCAAGGTGGTGGAGGGGAAGAAGCTCACCGACGCCCAGAGGAAAGGCCTGGAGTACATGAAGGCCAACATGGACAAGTACGGCGGCACCGGAGTGCAGAAATGCTTGGAGGACGCCGCCTACAAGATGCTGGGCCTGATAGCCGTATATCCGGTGGAAGACGAGAACAAGTTCACCGACCACTTCGGAAGGGTGCTGCCGGATGCTTTCCTGGTTCCCCGCGGCACGACCGCCAGGGATTTCGCGTACAAGATCCACACCGATCTGGGCGACAAATTCATCCGCGCCGTGAACGCCCGCACCAAACGCACCGTGGGCGCCGACTACGAGCTTCAGGACGGCGACATCATAAGGATAGTCGCGAACAAGTGATCCATATGGGAACCTGGGACCTTAGGCTGATAGGATCTTCCTTCGTCCAAGACGGGGGCGGCGCTTGCATCGAGCTCTTCGGAAGGGCGAGGACGGGCGAGTCCGTGACGGTCTTGGCCTCCGGGTTCAAGCCATATTTCTTCGTGGTCGATCCCGCGCCTGAGCTCAAGGATCTGCTGCCCAAGGAGGAAGGGATAGAGTCCGCCGAGCCCGACAGGCTGCTGTACAAGTCCGAGGTGCACGACGTCCTCAAGGTGACTTTCAGCGACCCCCGCAAGCTGTCCGAATGGAGGAACGCCATCAGGAAGAAGAACAGGATCCTGTCCGGGGACATACCCCATCACCACCGTTTCTTCTACGACAACGATATGGGCGCGTGCATAAGGGTCACCGGGAAGCCGTCCGATAGGCAATACGGCACCGACGTCGTCATCGAGATGGAATCCTTCGAGAACATAGAGGCGTTCGATCCCGGGCTCAGGATACTCTCCTTCGACGTCGAGAACAGCGTAGAGCACGACACGCTCTATACGATATGCGCCGTCATACACGACAGGGACGGCATAAGAGCCTGCGAGCCCGCGGTCGGGACCGAGGAAGAGATTATCCGGGCGTTCGCGGAGATCATCAGGAAAGAGGATCCCGATGTGATCACGGGATACAACATCGACAACTACGACATAAGGAAGATCGACGAAAGGGCGAAGGCCTGCAAAGTCAGGGATCCGATGCCGTGGGGGCGCGACGGAAGCCAGCCGAGGCTCGTCAACGACAGGTTCTGGAGGGTCAAAGGCAGAGTGATATGCGATGCCTGGTGGGCGGTCCGCAGGGAGCTCAGGCCCAAGCAGGAGACGCTCAACGCCGTTTCCATGCAGATTTTAGGGGAGCAGAAGCTGGACGTCGATCCGAAGCATATGGACAGGGAATGGGCCGAGAACCCCGGGAAGGTCAAGGAATACTGCATCAAGGATGCCGAGCTCGCGCTTCGCATTCTCATAGAGGTGGGGACGGTCCGCAAAGGGATGGACCTGTCCTACGTGTCCAAGCTTACTCTGGAGGACGTGCTGACCTCAGGCTCATCACAGCTGGTGGATTCCCTTCTGATACGCATGGCCGACAGGAACAAAGTCGGCGTTCCTCCGATGGGCGCCAGGACGTCGTCCGGGGAGCAGATCGAAGGGGGATACGTCCACAGCATGACCCCAGGTCTGTATCATTGGGTGTGCGTCCTCGACTTCAAATCCATGTATCCGTCGCTGATCATCGCGAAGAACATCTGCTTCACCACGCTGTCTCCCGACGGGGAGATCAAGAGCCCGTCCGGAGCCAGGTTCATGTCCAAGGAGAGGAGGGTCGGGCTTCTGCCGCAGCTCCTTTCCGATCTGATGAACGAGAGGGACAGCATAAAGAAGAGGATGAAGCAGACGTCTGATGACCATGAGAAGCATTATCTGGACGGTCTGCAGGCAGCGGTCAAGGTCCTGATGAATACGTTCTACGGGGTCTTCGCTTCCTCGTTCTACCGTTTCACCGACAAGAGCATAGGCTCTGCGATAACGTCGTTCGCCAGATCCAACATCAAAGGGATAATAGAGACGGTGGAGTCGGAGGGCATCTCCGTAATCTATTCCGATACCGACTCGGTTTTCATGCAGTCTCCCGACCATACGCTGGAAGGTGCCGTGAATTTCGGCGGAAAGATGGCCGACCGTTTCTCCAAGGACGGCGGGATACTGGAGTTCGAGAAGCTTCTGGAGCCGATGTTCACCCACGGGATGAAGAAGAGGTACGTGGGGAAGGTGGTCTGGCCGGAGGCTTCCGACGAGCTTCTTGTGAGAGGCTACGAGATGCGCCGCTCCGATTCGTTCGACCTTCAGAGCGACCTTCTGGCCGGGCTGTTCGAGAAGATCCTCGCCGAGGAGAATTCGGAGGCGCTGGAAACCGTCAGACGCACGGTCCAAAACACGCTGAAAGGGGAAGTCCCTATCGGAAGCTTGGTGATCTCCAGGACGTGCAAGGGATTGGACGCATACGAGAATCCGGAGAGGATGGCCAACGTCCAGGCTGCCAGGAAGATGATAGATAGAGGATACGAGTTCATACCGGGGATGAAGGTCTCATGGATAGTGACCGATGGGAGCAGCACCCCGCAGAAGGTGGAGCCTTACGTCAGCGGCGTTCCGTTCGTCGGGAAGCCGGATTACAGGTATTATGCCGAGCGCATCGCCCAGACAGCGTCCCGTATAACAGAAGTCTTCGGATGGACTGAGAAGGACCTTATGACAGGGAACCAGCAGGCCGATCTCTTCTCTTTCGCGCCGAAGGAGAAGGGGAACAAGGCGAAGGCTTCGAAGCCATCCGCCAAAGTCAAAAAGCTGGATGATTTCTTCTGAAATGGGGTTCCCGGCGGTCGCAGCACAGGCGACAGGACTATCCTCTGCCTGTCTCCGATGCGATCCATTCCGGAGCAGTCCCCGATCATCTTTCCGATCTTTATGACGGGGTAAGGGGCGACAGGTTTGCCATCCTCCCCGCTCAGGGGAGTCGGGCCGAAGAAGACGCAGAATGCGCCGGGGCCGGGCCAATAGGCGATGTCCCCGATCTCCAATTTGGTAACGCGGTTTTCCTTGGGCAGGACGGCATCCAGGGGCAATTCGCAGTACATCATGCCCCCCAGCATGTTCGTCTCAAGGGTGACGGGCGGGGAGAGCCATATGGCATTCGATATGTCCGAATGGTCGAGATCGCCGCGGAATTCCCCGGCATGGACGCACCTTATGGATATCTCGCTCATATCTCTCCCCTTCCGCCTTCAGTTCTTTCTCTCGAAGAGCTTGCGGATCTCTCTTCCGGTTACTTCGAGCTGGAGCTGCTTCTCTTTCTCTTCCATGGCTTTGAGGTTGACGAGGCCGTCGGCCCACTCCTTTCTCCACTGGTCTTTGAAGGTTCCGTTCTCGATCTCGGTGAGGATCTCCTTCATGGCCTTCTTGGACTGGTCGGTGACGACCCTCTCCCTTCTGGTCATGCCGCCATATTCCGCAGTGTTGGAGACCACATGCCACATGAGCTCGAATCCGCCCTTGTTGATGAGGTCGACGATGAGTTTGGTCTCGTGCAGAACCTCGAAATAGGCCATCTCGGGAGGGTACCCGCCTTCGACGAGGGTCTCGAACCCTTTCTTGATGAGTTCCGTCTGGCCTCCGCAGAGGACCGACTGCTCTCCGAACAGGTCGGTGTAGGTCTCGTTGTCGAAAGTGGTTTCGAACACTCCGGCACGGGTGGCCCCGAGCCCTTTCGCGAGTCCGAGGGCAATCTTTTTGGCGTTTCCGGTGACGTCCTGGTGGATGCATATCAGGGCAGGCACTCCGAATCCCTCGGTGAAGACGATCCTTTCCATGTCTCCGGGGGCTTTGGGCGCCATCATGATGACATCCACGTCTTTGGGCGGGACTATGAGCTTGTATGTTATGGCGAATCCATGCGCGAATTCGAGGGCCGCTCCTTTCTTGAGGTTGGGCTTCACATATTCTTTGTAGATGTCAGGCTGGATTTCGTCCGGAAGGAGCATGAGGACGACGTCGGCGCCTTTCACCGCGTCTGCGAACTCGGCGACTTTGAGGCCGTCTTCCTTCGCTTTCTCCCAGGATTTCCCGTTTTTTCTGACGCCCACGGTGACGTCGATGCCGGAGTCGTGGAAGCAGAGGGCCTGCGCCCTTCCTTGCGCTCCGTATCCGAGGACGGCAACTTTTTTGCCGTCGAATATCGAAAGGTCCGCATCTTTGTCGTGATAAAGCTGCATATTTCGCACCTGAGGACGGTATTAGACAATCCCCACATAAAGATTGATGGTTGCTATTATAAACTCATACATCTTCAACGAATTATGGATGATTATTCGCTTGCTCAATTTCACCAATTCTTGGACATAATGTCCAGGTGCGTGCGTACCGTCAGCTCAGAGAAGGCCGAGGAATGCGGCTTCAAGTACTATTACATACCGTTTTTGCTGGCGATCAGGGAGCATCCATGCATATCCCAGAAGAGCCTGTGCGAATGCATCCCACTAGACAAATCCAGGGTTTCCATCGTCGTCCGCGAGCTCATACGCTGCGGATACGTCAGGAATGACAGCACCGGAAAAGTGTGGTCGATAAGTTTGACCCCTTCGGGGGAGGTTGTTTCGAAGAAAGCGGGGGAGATCGTCGACGATCTGAACGAAAGGCTTTTCACAGGGATACCTGAGGAAGATCTGAAGGTTTTCTTGAGTGTGATGTCGAAGGTCGCCGAACGCGCCGATGAAATATCTGCCGGGAGCATTTATGAGCCATATGTGGCGGATATCCGCGAGAACAGCTGACGTTACCGGGCCAGTCGCCACGGTTCTGAATCGATCTTCGCTTACCTACAAATATCAGAAGGAAATGTCCGTCCGTAATTCAGATGGCAGCCGAACAGATAACCTACAAAAACATAGATCCCAAGGTCCGCAAGATGATAATGCTGGGCCTCGGGCTCGCCATGCTCATCGCGTGCTTCGACGGGACCATCGTCGGCACGTGCGCGCCGAGAATCATAGAAGATCTCCATGGCGCGGAGCTTTATGCATGGATGATCACGGCATATATGCTGTGTGAGACCGTGATGATCCCCATTTCAGGGAAGCTTTCGGATCTCTACGGAAGGAAGCCGCTTTTCCTCATCGGACTCACCATCTTCGTGGCGGGATCGTTCCTGGCCGGGCTGTCCACCAGCATGGAGATGTTCATCGCCTGCCGTGCTATCCAAGGGTTGGGCGGAGGTATCCTGATACCCGTCGCCACCGCCGCCGTGGCAGATCTATATTCCCCGCGCGAGAGGGCTAGGATGCAGGGGATGCTCGGCGCCATCTTCGGGATCGGAAGCGGAATAGGCCCCCTTATCGGAGGGTACATAACCGAGTACATCAGCTGGCATTGGATATTCTACATCAACATCCCGATGGCCGCGGCCGCATACGTGCTGACGATCAAGAAGTTCCCCACGCCCATCAGCGATTCCGCATCGGTCAGGATAGACAAGGTGGGTATCGCTCTCCTGTCTGTAATGCTCATCGACGTTCTGCTCTTCTTCCAGTTCGGAGGGGACAAATTCGATTGGTTCAGCATCACATCGTTCGCCATGGTGGCCCTCGCTTTGGCGCTCATCGCGCTGTTCGTCATCAATGAGAGGAGAGTTCCAGAGCCCATCATCGCGCCCCATCTGATCCACAACAGCGTGGTCGTCAAGGCGGCTCTTTTCATGTTCATCTTCGGGATAGCCATGATGGGAGCCATGACCTACGCATCGATGTTCTCGATCTACGTTCTTGGGTACTCCGTCTTGGATTCGGCGTATTATTCCTTGGCATTGGTCGCAGGCATGATGATCACTTCGCTGTCCAGCGGAGCTCTGCTCGAAAAGACCGGATATAGGCTGTGGCTTTGCTCCGGGCCCGTCATCGCTTTCGCAGGGCTCTATCTGATGTCCCAGATGACAGTCGGGACCACCGTTGGGTACTACGTCATGTCTCTGTTCATCCTCGGTTTCGGCCTCGGATGTTTCATAGGCGTCATCATGACTGCCGTCCAGAACAGCTCCGAGAATTCCGAGATAGGGATGACGACGTCCGCCGTCAATCTCATCAGGTCGGTAGGCGCGACCATAGGGAGCGCGATCTTCGCGATGGTCATATCCAACAAGATCGACGGCGAGCTGTTCAAGCTTCTGCCAGAGGCCGTTTACGACATCGTCCCCCACAACACCGGCGTGCTGGATTCGCTGCTCGACCCGGAGTTCTGGGCGCAGGTAGCCATTCTCGTGCCCGATCAGGTTAACCAGGTCGCAGGCGAGATCCTTCTGGCCTTCGCCAACAGCGTGGATTTCGCGTTCCTCACCGGAGGCGTGCTAATTCTTCTGCTGGTCTTCATAGGGATCATCTTCAAGGTGAAGAAGCCCTCGGAAATCGGCTCTGACGTTCTAATCCCCGAAGGTGACGCGATCGCCGACGACTCTCAGAGAGCCGAATGAAATCATTTCCCCGCCTCGGGCCATCCGCGGCGGGATATTACAAAATATTATTCGTTTAGTTTTTTTCGAAACGCACATAATGGCGAATCCAAATCGATACCGCAATAACCTATCCCTTGCATTCGGATTCCATGGAGGACATGAGCATAGCGTTGTCATGCATGAGGTCCGAAGCGGGCAACATCGCCGGGAACCTCGATTCCATGCTGAGGAAAATAGAGGAGGCGAAGATGCTAGGGGCGGACATGATAGTCTTCCCGGAGCTTTCGCTGACAGGGTATGCAGTGTCGTCCGGCAAGATCGTCGAGACGGGCGAGTATTCCTCTGAGTTCAGGAGATTGGTCGCGGCGTCCATGGATATCTGCATCTGTTTCGGCTACGTGGATTACGAAGGCCATATAGTCCAAGCCATCGCCGAGAGGGGTAAGATAGTCGGCGAATACTGGAAGACGCATCTGGGCGACGCCGAATCCGAGAGGATTGTGCCGGGAGATTCATTGGACGTCATATACACGAAAAAGGCGGTTTTCGGCATACAGCTGTGCTGGGAATCGCATTTCCCCGACATCACCCGCACATACGCGCAGAACGGTGCGGATGTAGTTCTTATGCCGACGGCCTCTTCCCTTCCGCCCCAGCGCAGGATGGACATCTGGAACAGGACGCTTCCGGCCAGAGCTTACGACAATTCGGTGTATGTTGTGGCTGTCAACGCTTCCGGAGACAACGGTTGCGGCGTGAATTTCGGCGGGTGCGCCATGGTCTTGGATCCCTTCGGGAAGGTCATCGCGCAGGATTCCTCCGGCGACGAGGCCAGATTGGTCACGGATCTACGCAAGGAACCGCTTGAGCTCATAAGAGAGGGCGACGGATACGTCACGATGAGGAACGTTTATTATCTTGACAGAAGGCGTCCGGAACTCTACCGGGAATGAGTTTTGGTATACGGCCGGCCCGTGTGATACTACTTTTTTGCCACTGGACTTTTCGCGGGCCGGTTTTGGTTTCACTCTTTCTTTATTATCCGCCTCCTTTTGTTGCCTAAATTTAGGAATACCTAAATATTATATAAATTTAGTCTTTCCTAAAAACACTGCCCTAGAATTATCTTATAAACAAACGGCGTTTTATGGGCATGGACGGATTCGTCGGTCGGAGCGATTATCTGGATTATTTGGAGAGCCTGTACAAAGCAGCCCCTCAGAGCTGCGCCATATATGGAAGGAAGCGTCTGGGGAAGACCGCCTTGCTTCAGAAATTCTGCGAGTACAAGCGCCACATATATATTTCCGGCTTCAACGGCCCAAAATCGGATCTGCTGCGCAATATCGAGGAGGCTGTCGGGAGATGCTCCGGCGAGAAAGAGCATATCGAAGATGAGGATGAGCTGTTCGACCGCCTCAAACAGATATGCACGAAAAGGACTGTGGTCATCCTCGACAATTATTCCGAGCTTATGGCCCAGTTCCCGCACATGTACAGCGCTCTCTCCAGATTCCTCTCCCGCGACATAAAGGAAACCAAGATCTTCCTTATCGCGTGCGATACCGACAGCTCCATCTTCGGCAGGATAACGAATCCGAAAGAGATCAGGCCCATGAACTATCTGGAATGTGCGGGATTCCATCCGGAGTTCGGGCCGATCCAGCAGCTCAAGGCTTACGCGATCGTCGGAGGGACGCCCGCATACCAGCATCTTCTGGCCGGCGATCCTGAGGATGCAATAAGGGATCAGTTCATAGGCAAGATGTCTGTGTTTTCTCTGGAAGTCGAATCCACCATGTCCGATGTGGCCCCGAAGGGGGATTGCATCAGGGTACTCTACGCGATGGCCTCCGGGGCGGAATCCCCGAAAGAGATCCAGTCAAGGTCCGGGCTGTCAGCAGGCCAGTGCCAGAAGGCGATCGCTGAGATGGAGAACAGAGGGATGGTATCCCGCGAATTCTCCGATTTCGACAAAAGGAATTGGGTGTGCGTTTTCTCCAGCAATATTCTGAGATTCTACTTCACCGTGATAACGAAGTGCAGGCTCGGAGACGATTTCTTCTCCGAGGACAAGGCATTCGTCGCGGCTTTGGATGCTTTGGAGCCTTATCTTTCCGATATATTCAGGACCATCACCAAAGAATACGTCAAAATACACTACAACACCATATCTGTCGGGAAGGTTCGCGGCGGAGGTCCTTCCGGGCCGGATGCCGATTACGCCGTCATCGCGAGGGACGCAGATGGGCGCATGGTGAACATATGCACCCTGTCCAGGTTCCACGGGGACCCCATGGATATGCGCGATTTCAAGAGGCTTCAGAGCGGCTCCAAAAAGATTAAGATAGACAATAAGCTCATTTTGATGCTGTTCTCTGGGTGCGGATTCGCGGATGATCTCAAGGAAATGGCAAATTCGAGGGAGGATGTCGTTCTGGTCGCTTTGGAAGAGATGTATGAGCCGATTTCTATGGAGGTGCAGATATGAAAGCCGAATCCATATGGGGCAAGAAGATGGCGATGATAGTCATCGACCCCCAGCGCAAATTCTCGCTCCCGGTTGCGGATTGGAAGGAGCGCATGGAACCCGCCGTAGAGGCGATCAACGAATACGCAAGGATTTTCCGCAAATATGGCGCCCCGGTGATATTCGTCGGATTCGTCGGCCCGTCCCATTGCGGCTACGAAGGCGACGACGGCGACGAATGGCTTCAGGGGTTGGAAGTGGAGGATTCAGATATAATCGTCCGCAAGGAGCATATGAATTGCTTCAAGGAGACCGATCTGGAGGATATCCTGTCGAAGAACGGCATCGACTGCGTCCTATTCGCCGGGATGCTGACGGAGTTCTGCGTGATTACCACCTATTATGGGGCCGGCGAGAGGGGCATATGCCCGTATCTGGGAAAAGACGCGACGATCCCATACAACCAAGAGGGGAACAAGGCTGCCGAGGTCATATGCAGCGTCGTTGAGGCCGATACGCTCAGGAAATATCTGTCCGGAGAGCAGCCGGAGCCGGTTTGGCCCTATGAGAAAGGCCATCATTGAGGCGCCCGATCGGCCGTCGTAATCGGATCGGTCCAAGTCAGCGGAAGCCAGAGCGGCAGCGATCGTTGCGATGCCCATCCGATCCGCAGAAGGCGGGAAGCAAGGGCGAAATACGTTTTTTGCCATCCGTCCCTCATGAAAGATGTTTCCGCGGTGGTGGGGTGGCTGCTGGAAGGCGGCGGGAAGGATTCGGAGATGTCGTCCCGTTTGGCGGCCAGGATGGGCGAATGGTCAGGTTTCTTCGGCACGGACGAGGAAACGTTGGATTTTTTGGCCGAGGCGTCCGGAGATGGGGACCGCGACGCGCAATGCATGATGGGGCTGGCATTCGAGCATGGCTTGGGGGTCCGTCCCAGTCTGATCGAAGCTATAAGGTGGTACGGTCTGGCTGCCGATGCGGGCGACGGGTTCGCCATGGAACGCGCCGGAAATCTCTGCCAGACATTGGGGATTGTCGGGGACGGGTTTTACGACGGCATGGACCTCTACGCTTTGGGCGCAGAGTATGGGAACGCGTTCTGTCTGTAGATGATGGCATTGAGGCATGAGAAGGAAGGGACGGAGGAGTCCTTCCGGAAAGCGCTGGAGCTGTATAAGAAAGCCGGAGACAGAGGCAACGCCATGGGATACCGCTGCTTGGCCAATCTTTACGAGAACGGGAAGGGCACCGAACAATCCTATGCGAAGGCCGCCGAATACTACGGGAAAGCCGCCGAAATGGGGCTGGACGTGGCGCAGTGCGATCTTGGCTATCTTTATGACCACGGCCTGGGCGTGGAGCAGTCCTACGAGAGAGCTATCGAGCTGTACTCAGAAGCGGCGGCCACGAAATACCCCCGGGCTATGAACAACCTGGGGCTCTTATATTTCAGCGGGCTCGGGACGGAGAAATCTTACGAGAAGGCTTTCGAGCTGTTCGAAATGGCCGCTGATGATGGGGATGCAGACGCGGCGAACAACGTCGGAATGATGTATCAGCACGGCCTGGGCGTGGATCAGTCCTACGATGATGCGCTGATCTGGTTTTCCAGGGCAGCCGATCAGGGCAATATCAGGGCGCAGTGCAATCTCGCTTCCATGTACAGGGATGGGGAAGGCGTGGAGAGGTCCTACGCAAAAGCCATCGAATTGTATTCCAAGGCCGCCGATCAAGGCGATCCGCGTTCCCAGTATCTTCTGGGCGGGATGTACGAGAGGGGCGAGGGCGTCGAAAAGTCCTGCGAGGAGGCTGTCAAGTGGTATGAGAGGGCCGCAGAAGGCGGGGATGCGGATGCCTGCTTCAATCTGGCCGTCTCGCTTTTCAACGGGGAAGGCATCGAGAAATCTTACGAGAGGGCTGCAGAATGGTATCGGAAAGGGGCTGAGCTCGGAGACCCATACTGCCAGAACAATCTGGGTTCTATGTATGAGGAGGGCGAGGGCGTCGAGCAATCCTGCGAGAAAGCTGCCGAGTTCTACGAGAAGGCCGTATCCCAGGGGCACATCAGGTCCTGCTACAATCTGGGGAGGCTTCTCCGCCTCGGGGAAGGCGTCGAGCAATCCTATGAGAGGGCGATTCCTCTGCTGGAGAAAGCGTTCGAAGGCAGGATGCTGGACGCCTCCAACGAACTGGGTCTCATCTATGAGGATGAGGAGTGGCCGGGCCATTCCGATATCAAGGCGGCGGAATGGTATAGGAAAGGGGCTGAGCTCGGAGATCCGCATTCGCAATTCTGTCTCGGTCTGATGTTCGTGGATGGGAAGGGTGTGCCGAAATCCGATGCGGAAGCCTTCAGATGGTTCTCCGAAGCGGCAGACCAAGGCCATCTCTCGGCTCAAAACAATCTCGGTTATATGTACGAGAACGGGATGGCAGCGGACAAATCCTATGAGAAGGCGGCGGAATGGTATCTGAAGGCAGCGGAAGGTGGCAATGCGCTGGCTCAGCTTCATATAGGGCGCTTCTTCGAGCAAGGGAAGGGAGTCCCGAAATCCCTGGAGGAAGCGAAGAGGTGGTATTCGGAATCCGCAGAGAACGGCAATGAGGAGGCCGCAGAGGAATTGGAACGCTTGTCATGACTGGGCACGAGTTTTGCCGGAGATCGTGCGATTTCCGGATCCCCCATTAGCGAATCCGATGGGGGACACTTTGAAATCTATTCTGTGCAGAATCGGTGGGCATGGAGAAGCCAATGGGCGTGCCATACTACGGAGATAAGGCTATACGGGTAAAAACGGCATCAAGCGGCAGGTTCGTCCGCTGAAGACTCCTGATTTTCGCGGTTCGCATCGGGGACATCGGTCTTCTTCGGCATCCTGGCAAAGCACTCCCTGGCTTTCAGGATTTTCTCCACTTCCGCGAGGACCTTTTCACGTTCTTCTTCATTCAGTTTCAATACTCTGATGGGATCCTCGATCGGCACTCCGCATTCGTCATGGACGCGCATGACCATCTCGGCCAGAGCAATGAATTCCCCTCTCTGTATGTTCTCCACTGCCTTCCCGAAATCGTAAGCAGGCTCTGCCATGCTCTTTCCATCGGCATACCCTCTCAGGTATCCGTGTAAGGTGGCGATCTCTTCCATTATGTTCAGATCGGCGGACAGCATGAACCTTTTTTCCAAGGCGTATACGGTCTCCTTCAATGTGAGATCCTTGTCGAATATCACGCCCAACAGGCCTGCGCCGTCCTTCATATTGCTGTCTTTGCTTGGGCCCAGGTTCAGGACTATGATATGCATGAATTCCTCTCCATTCTCGCCGAAGTATTCCTTGTCTTTGCGCATGCATCTTATGTTGTACGATGAGACGGTCCATCTGTTCTCTGCGGGTGGATCTATGACCACTGCTACGGAGCAATATCTCCGGATTCTGTCCGGGCTTTCGGAGAGGAATTCGTCCGGGTTTCTCTCGAACAGTTTTATCCCTTTGCGGGCGGCGATCGTCTCCGGACGCAGATTCCTGCCCGGAGATACGATGTAAGTGACCGTCATTTTGATTCTTCCTTCTTTGTTGGAGGATATGATATCCGTTTCACCAGAGAATTTCCGGAGTATCTGATAGTCCCCGTCGTCATTCACGAATGGCTCGCATCCTATGCCTGCGAAATACTTACGCGAGCAGGGTATGAACTCTTTCAGCAGTTTCACTATAGGGTCGGCAGATTCGCCTTCTGGATGCCCATTGTATGTTGTTCTTTTCGATCTCTTTTTGCTCATATGAATCCCGCAGCAACCAATCTGTGGCGCCTACTTAACCAGTGGTCGCTGTTTCCATCGAGGTTAGAATCTGGGCATCGCGCAGTTGAAACGGTGTTTGTATGGGAAATCATAGAGCAAGACTCCAAAATCGTCGCAGATAGTTGGAAGGTAACTATTCAGGACCTATCGTAATGATATTTTACTATAGTGTTACTGCGAAGGTCCTGAATAGTTACTCAGAACCTTCGTTCTGATGATGTTAGCTGAATAGAATCTGCTTTGGGTTTCTCGCCATCGAAATCGGAATCAACTGTCATGAGCGAGATGTCGAAGAGAAAATCGATAAAAGATGATATGGCAGCGAAGATGATGCAAAGGAACTAAGGCCGCACGAGGAAATCAAAAAAGAAAGAGGGGACAAGGACGTCCTTGGAGATATCCGAAAGCGAGTCGGGAGGGAATCCCATGGGAGAAGGAAAAAAAGAGCTGAGCGCCCGGACGGAGAGTTGAGGATAGTGGGCGAGATCAGGCACGATCCGATTCTTAGACCCGAGCATTCGGACTGTTTTATATTCGATTACCAGGAGGAGTATGCTCTTCTTCTCTGGGCTCTGCAGGAGAAGGTTGGTCTCACGTTCGAGGAGGCGACGTTCGTAGGGTGCGACTAGCTGAGAGCCGACTGGCCCTGGTTCTATGAAGAGATTTTCGGTATGGACTTAGACGAATACGGGGCATGGTTCGAATACTTCAAGTCTTAGCTGTCCGGAGTCGATCTCACCAAATACATCGGCAAGATCGAGCCGAATCTTTGTGAGGGCAACGGATACCAATGGTTCCGAGGAGGAAGCGATGAACAAGAAGGAGAGGGAGAGGAAGGTCAGGTACTGTACCCGTTTGTGGCTGCTGCAGGAGATCGCCGGATGCACGTTCCTGGAGGCGAGGGCGTACATCCGCAGGGAGAGGAACGAGACCGTCGCGTTCCTGGCGGAGGCATATTTGATCTCCGAGGACGACGTTCTGGCGGCTGCAGCGTCCGCCGAGGCGAAGGCTGCGGAGGTCGAGGCCAGAGGGGATTTTTTCCACGGGTACGGGCCCATGTATCCGGACCCCAATAAAAGAATAGACTGGCGATGACGCTTCGTCCTATATGGCATATAGGGCGGAAACTCGAAGAATTAAGCGCGTCAGCAAGTCGTCTTTCAAGGATGTGGCCGCCGGTATGAAGGACGGCAAGTCAATGGGCTTTGCAAGGAAGGAACCTCATCATCCTGATTGTAAGAAATGGGGAAAGTATTTTGAATGGCATTAGTAACAGGTGGGCCTGCCCGTTTTTGATGCCGCCCGAGCCAGATCGAAGGTTCCCGCTCCCAACAGGGACGATGCGGGCCCCGTTCGATGTTCGGTGGGGAACCGCGTTCTTTCCGCGGTCGACGCCGGTGGGGAGCGGCCCGCACGGAAGGGACTGAAATAATAGAATGATGTTTCAAACGTAATTCTGTTAATTCCTTTAACCTGTTAACACGGACGGACACAGCATCCGCTGAACCCCCGCCGCGGTTCGGTGCCGGGCGGCAGATCCGTCGGGCCGGGGATCATCGCTACCATTAAGTGCGCGCGAGGCGTGGCTTTTCCCATGGAACCAAGCACATTGAATCTGCGCGGCTTTCAGTGGGCATCGGCCGCCGCCATCGCATTGGCGATGATAGCTCTCGCGGCCGTCTCCCTCTCGGACGGCGCCGAGGCGCTGTCGGAAGGTGAAGAATTCACCGCGGACGACATCGTATACGAAGTGACTGACGAACATAGACAATACGTTAATATCATAGGTTACGTCGGCAGCCCCGTGCGCGTGGAAGGCACGGTGAGCTACGACGGTATCGACTGGACGGTGGAGTCCGTGGGGGAAGGCGTCTTCTGGGGCTGCGAGTTCCTGAGGGAGGTGAGCCTGCCCTCGGCGACAAGCGTGGGGGAAGACGCCTTCTGGGGCTGCGAGTTCCTGAGGGAGGTGAGCCTGCCCTCGGCGACAAGCGTGGGGGATAATGCATTCAGTCACTGCGAAAATCTGGCATACGTCAGGTTCTCCGATTCTCTGGATTATCTCGGGCCCGGTGCATTTGACGCATCCTTCTACAGCGGGGACACGGAGCTTGATGGAGACGCCGAAACCCTCCGCGGCAGGGAGTTCGTGGGCCCCGGCGACGGCAATCTGTACGAGGGGTTCTCGGAGGGCTCCGTGTGCTACGCCCTGCTCTCCGATGGCCGGGTATCCGCGGCAGGCTTCGTGGGGGCCCCCGAATCCCTGTCCGTGCCCTCGATGGTCAAGCACGGCGGCGCGGAATATTTTCCCGTGGCGATCGTCGAACGGGCCTTTGCGGAATGCGAAACCTTAGTGTCGGTCTCGATCGGCACCGAGGTCGCGTCCATCGGGGACAACGCCCTTGACAGCCCATATCTCGCGTCTATAGAGGTGCTCGGAGATAACGCGACTTTCGCGTCCGTGGACGGGGTCCTGTACGACAAAGAGGTATCCACGCTCCTGAAATTTCCCGCCTCGAAGCGGAGCCTCGACATACCGGCGACCGTCAAGGAGATAGCCTCCATGGCTTTCATGGGCGCCGGGGCCGCCCTGAAGGATGAGGACCCGGACGGCAATTACTTCCGTTACGTGAAGATCCCCGCCACCGTCACCACCATCGGGTACTACGCATTCTGCGGGAGCGCGCTCGAGTGCCTCAAGTTCTCGGGCGGCGAAGTGTCCATAGGCGATTACGCCTTCGCGGAATGCTACGGCCTCAATTACATCGTGTTCGGAGCGGATTTTGCGGAAGTCGGCAATGGCGCTTTCCTCTGGTGCAAATTCTATGATGAGAACGAAAGGCCGATGGATTTCAGCGCTGAAGCCATGGCCGGCCACAAGTTCACCGGTGTGGATGCCACCTGTCTCGAGCTGTACGTCCCGCCCCTCAGGGGGACCATCGTCTACGACGGCGTGAAGTACAGGATCACCGACAACGGGGCGGATTCCAAGATAGTGACCGCGGTCCGCCTGGCCGACGATGATGCGACCGATATCTTCGTCCCCGCGTCCATCAGCTACCTCGGGTTCGAATGGACCGTCACATCTATCGCGCCCAAAGCCTTCCTCAGGAACGGTTCCATCGTTTCGGTCATCTCCGAGGTGGACGTCGGCCGCAGCGCCTTCCACGGCTGCAGGAACCTCGCCTCAGTCACCCTGAACGGGGCGGCCTCCGTCGGTGCGTACGCCTTCTTCGGCTGCTCGTCCCTTGCGCGTGTCTACCTCGGCGGCGCCGACACCCTGGGCACCAGCGCCTTCAGCGGTTGCGGGTCCCTGGCTAGAATCGATCTGAGCGGGGTAGCATCTATCGGGAAGCACGCGTTCTTCGGGTGTGGGTCGCTGACATATGCAGGCCTGTCCTCTGTGGCGTTTATCGGGTACGGCGCGTTCACTGGGACCGATCTGGCTGAAGTGGGCTTCGGCGGCGATCTCTCCCATGTCGATTCCAAGGCGTTCTTCGGATACTCCTTCTTGGACGGGGACGGCGGCAAGATCATGGTAAACGCCGGGAAACTTGCCGGAAAACACTTCTCCGGCGGGGGGAAGGTCCTGACCCAGGGCCCCTGAGCTGCGAGGGCCGGGGCTTCCCGGCCCGGATCCCATCGAATGCATGGGGAGGCCGGCCTCCGGTTCAGGAGGGAAGGTCCGCCCCAGCGGAAGAAACTAAGGGGCCCGAAGGCCCCGTTTTGCGGCCGGGAAAC
>JAFXUX010000005.1 GCA_017524805.1 Candidatus Methanomethylophilaceae archaeon | reverse complement strand
TCGCCGCTGGCGTATGATCTAGCACACGTCCAGGTTTCGTATGTTCCGGCAGTCATCGGGCTTTATCCGTCCTCATCCTCCAATGCGGAGCCCTGTGCCTCTTCCCCGGCCGAGTTCCTCTGGGTCGGGTGCATGATTTGAATGCTGCTTTTCAACAGCGGTAATCTGAATGATAATATTCGTAATATATTAAACTTTTCATTAGTTCCTTATTTGATGTCTTTTCAGCATTCGTTTTTCTATCCAAACTGCTCAGAATCGTTGGTTTTTTGCTCCAGAACACTCATTTTCATTTTATTCGTGTTGCCGTAATGTCAGCCGACTAATCGAGCCACACTCAAAAATGCCGATGGATGTTCTACCTATCAACGTTATATCGGCGCTTGTGAATCTTCTTCCATGGTTTGCGAGCAGCTGTTCGGCGCTATCGAGATTGGCGGGACCAAAATCATTTGCGCAGTCGGTCATGAAGATGGTTCGATCGTTGAAAAATTCAGATTCCCGACTTCCACGCCGAAAGAGAACTTACCCCAGATGATCGATTTCCTAAGGGGTTTTGATATCGGTTCGGTTGGCGTCGGTACAGTCGGTCCTGTCAATCTGCATGGAAGCATCCCTGAATATGGCACCATCCTCGCTTGTCCCAGAGAGGCTTGGTCATACTGCCGTCTCGCAGAATCTCTGGACGCCGGGCTTAACGTTCCCATCGCCGTCGATAGCGATGTCAATGCCGCATGCATAGGCGAGAGCAGATTCGGTGCTGGCAAAGGAAAACAGAATGTGCTCTACATCACCGTGGGCACCGGAATCGGCATCGGTATCGTTATAGACGGCAAGCCACTCCACGGTATGCTTCATCCAGAGGGCGGCCATTCGAAAGTCGGGAGATATCCTGGCGATTCCATGCAAAGCGCTTGCAGATTCCATCCCGATTGCGCTGAAGGCATGGCAAGCGGCACTGCTCTCGGCAAAAGAATCGGCGGGAAAGGTGAGCTGCTTTCTGAGGACGACCCCGTCTGGGATATCGAAGCCCATTATCTCTCTCAGCTCGTCAGAAATTGCATGCAGATTGTATCCCCGAACGTCATAGTCATGGGCGGCGGAGTCATGGACAGAGAATTTTTGTTCCCGATGATCCGCAGGAATGTTGCCAGCCAACTCCATGGGCATTATATCTGGGGAGAAAGCCAAGACATGGATTCCTACATAGTGCCATCTCAATTGGGCGGAAACCAAGCTCTGATGGGATGTTTGGCCATGGCGGCCGACACTTTCGGGCATCCCACTTGCCCCTTATAAATAACGCTTCAAAAAATGCACCCTGGGGGATGGGACCCCTAGGGGAGCACTAGATGAGGCGTAACGGATCGGTCAGTTCTCACGGGCCAACAGACCAGATATTGAAATGGGTTTTCGAGGGCGAATTCTTCCCTTGGAAAGATTTTCTTCAGGCATACGACGCCGGCGCCTTCCAGAAAAAGATGCCGGGATGCTACATCATACTGACCTACAGCGGGAATCGTGCACCGAGGAATCTATCCAAATATCATGCCGGGTATGTCGGCCAATCGACAGACGTCATTTCCAGATTGCATTACCATCTGACCGGATACGGCAACAGAAAGGTCTATGACCACATCAGATCGGGAAAAGCAGCCGTCATCCAGGCCATACCATGTTCTGCGGGGTCTCTGAATGACATGGAATGCGCGCTGATATACGCATTCGGAAGGGATAGGCTCTTTAATCT
This sequence comes from Candidatus Methanomethylophilaceae archaeon, assembly GCA_017524805.1. Classification (NCBI taxonomy): domain Archaea; kingdom Methanobacteriati; phylum Thermoplasmatota; class Thermoplasmata; order Methanomassiliicoccales; family Methanomethylophilaceae; species Candidatus Methanomethylophilaceae archaeon. The sequence continues at coordinate 40,155 of JAFXUX010000005.1, read as the reverse complement.
CACGGATGGCGGCGCGACCCATAGGACAGAAGACCGTTCAGCATTCGTTTTCGCCGACAGAAGGCTCTATCCCAAACGTTTCACAGATAATCTTTCCATGCGCAGGATCGTTCTCAGGGCGGACGGCAAAAGAGCTGTTTCCTATTTCGTCGACGGCATCCGGTTATGCGACGTGTCGCCGAATTCGCCCATATGCATCGATCTGCCCGAGGGCAAGCATTCTATCGCGGCGAAGCGCCTGGGATTTTTCTCCGGCCGCAAGACTTCGCTGATTACGGGCGAAATAATCGTCACAGCCAACGCCAGAAGGCTGAGGATCCCGATGACAATTGTCCGGCGCCCGCTCAGCGACAGATATGGCGATGTGGCCTCAGGAAATCGCGTTTCAAAGGATTTGACAGAGATTCCGGGCGAAAACTGACGGGCCACACATCGTCTTTGAAAGGGGATAAAAATCATCGCAGATCGGCCTTCGGATTGAGATAGAGCTTGCGATTATTCGAAATAATTGGAGCTTTCATCCTCTCAAGGTTCAGTTTCACTAATCCAACGCATTTTAGGGTTATTCAATCCCTAAAAAGTATGACAGAACGGCTTATAATCTCTGTCGGGATTTACCGGTCCATGAGATGCGCGTATTGTGGATGCGAAATATCGTCCCTCTGCCCGTTTTCGATGTGTCCGTCATGCGGACAGCCTTTTATGAAACCGGAGTTCGAATGAACCGGCGGATCCAAACCGAAAAACTGCACCCTGGCTGCCATGGGGAAAAAGCAGCCAGGATGCGATTGCAATCCCGACCGAATCGCCGGGACTGATTCGATGGTCATAAGCACCTATATCGCACCGTTAAATAGAACCGCACAAATGTGGGCGCATGTTCGTCGAAGCATACGGAGCCGCCAAAGAATTCGCGCGTCCCGTATTGCTGTCCGACCTGAAAGGTTCCTGGGTCGGATGCGGAACATTCATAGTTCTCAACAGGTCCGGTTGGATCGTCACCGCCAAACATAACATAAGCGAAGCGATGGAGGACCATTGTGCAAGTTCCGTCTGGGGATGGGACGGCGTCGGCATCGACGAGGCGATCTTCGACGACGCTACCGATATGGCCGCAGGAAGGCTGGACCCTTTCGACCCAGAGTGGGTCTCGGAATATCCTTTGCTATCTGACGGCATCGGAATCTCCATAGGCGGATCATTCGGAAGGCTCGGCTATGCCATTGAAGAAGGCGACGATTCCGCTTCGGCCGCGCCTCTGTTCAACAGCGGCATCATATCCCAGATACGCGACGGTCCAGACATGAGATGCATCATAACATCCAGCGCAGGCATGAAGGGGCAGTCCGGGGGCCCTCTTTTCGATTCCGAAGGATACGTCATCGGAATGCAGACCTTGACCCGCTGCGTCCCTTTGGGTTACAGCGGAGCCAACGACGATGGCGTGATGAAACCTCTGATGTCGATAGAAGGGATGGCTCTGCATATCGACTCGATGAGAAGATTCCTCGATGCGGCCGGGATCTCTTACCGCATCGAGTGAGTGCTGACTGATCTCTCAGCCGATGATCCTGTATTCCTCGCCCGAGTCGTCGCTTCTATACGATATATTCTTGGAGTCCAGGAACTGCCTGATCGTCTTCACGTGGACGGCGCGCCCGATGCAGCAGAACTGGTCTTCGATGGGATTCTTCTCCGAATCCATGAAATGGAATCCGAACGGCATCGCTATGGTGTTTATCTGCATCCCGCACACTTTGCCTTCGGCGTTGACGATCGGCCCTCCGGCTTGGCCTCTGTAACCGGGGGTGGATATGTCGATGTACATGGCATCGAAGGGGCTGTTCCCGGCTTTCTTTACGGTCACTATCTTGGACACTATGCCATCATTGGCGAATATGCTCATATCGGAATCTATCTTGGGAATTCTGAAGGCGCTGCGGGACACGTCGAATTCGGTCGGCGGATCCACGAAAGGATGTCCGAGCCTGCATACGCTGCTCCCGATGGAAACGTCGTTGGGATCGGCGAAGACCGGATAGTTCGGAACCATATTCGGCCTGATATTGGCGAGTTTCACGAGCGCTATGTCGATTTTCCTGTCCACGGTGACCTCTCTGATCATGACCCCGTCCCATCCCCACCAAAACGAATGGTTCAGGATGAATTTGGGATCCATTTTGGCTGGTTCCGAGGATCCCGAGTTCATCTGATTGATTTCGGCGATCTTTTTGCGGTCGCCTTCGAACTTCACCAGGGAATCGAAGGTATGGCCTGCGGTGATCGCCCAACCATCTTCGTTGACTAAGATGAACGAATTGAGGATTGTGCTTATGGCTCCGTCCTGGAAACGGAGGGACGTGGCGACGGGGCGCGTGAATCCCTTCGCAATGCGGCATGCATCTGCGAACATGAAGCCCAGAATGCAGTGATATGATATAAATCGGACTCCGAAAATCAATCCTGCATCCTTAAACAAAAATATCCGATGCTGCATTGCGGTTTCGTGATTTCCGGAGAGACCCAATACCTGATATATGCCGGCCTTGAGATGGACGATTTCACCGGATGGAGAAGGCTCGAGGACGAGACCGATGCGAACGCGTGCTATTGGGCGCTCGATCTGGGAAGGGGCTGCGTACTCCACAGAGCCGTGAAAAAAACCAGAGGGCTTTTCGGGGTCAGGACATCCAAACTAACCTCTCTGAAATTCGACTGGAGCGCGGAAGATCCCGACGGGGATTTCTTGGATGCCTGCGTGGGGGTAATCCACGGGGTCAAATACACCGTCGAAAAGGATTGCATTTAGTTCAGGACGGAGACGGCCGTCACCGCCATCTCCAGGGAGCCGACGGATTGGGCCGAGTTCGAGTCTGGCAAGCCCGATTTCCCGCCGAAGGACACCTCAGCCTATTCAAGCTTCTACGCTTGACCATAACAATCTTAAGACCGTCCGGAACGCCTTTTATCGGGCTTCCTGCGGTTCACATCCATGGATCGCGAAGAGCTGTCGAAAGTGCTGCCGGATTCCGCGTCATCGCTTTATTCGTACGTCGAAGACATGCAATTCGCCACGGATCCGCCTATGGGCATGAGCGTATCGGAGGTCTCATCCTATGATGTGCGGGGCGATTATGCCGTTCTGCATCTTTTCTCCCCGCTGCAGGATACAGAGTCGTTGATGCTCATGGTAGGCTCCGATCTGTACCATGGGGATGAGGCTGGATTCACCCGTTACGACGATGTGTCGCGCACAATAGTCATAAGGCCGGGGCCTGAACTTCTTACTCTTTTATCGGTCGGTCATCCCAGCCTAATGGTAGTTTCGGACATGAAATTCCTCATCAGGGCGGCATCGGAGTTCTTGTCGAAGCATTCGCGGTCCATTGGGTTCCCACCACGTCCTCCTTCGGAATGGGAACCCATCTTTCCCGATGGCTCATCTCCATCTGAACAGCAGATATCGGCGGTGGAAAGCATCCTGTCCAACGGGCTTTCCTATGTGTGGGGCGCTCCCGGCACCGGGAAAACCCAATTCGTTCTGGCCACATGCATCAGGACCTGCATCGCCCACGGCCTCAAAGTGGCGGTGTTCGCTCCCACCAACAATTCGGTGGAGCAGGTTCTGAGAGGAATTCTGAGGGCTTTCGATAAAAAGGAGCTGGGCGACGGGATCCTTCGCTTGGGAGTTCCGACCAAAGAATTCCTTCTGGACCATCCTGAGATGTGCGAGGATGTGCAGGCTCAGAAGCGCGCTGACAGGCTCAGAAAAAGCATAGCCAACATGGAGGAGATTCTTTTCGAACGCACCTGCGAGCGCATGAGACCGAATATAGAGCGCATCGGAGAGCGTTTGGAAGCCATGGGAGGCACCGACAATCTCGAGGGTAACGTTATGGATGACATGAAACCGGTGCTCAGCCTGTGCTCTTCCAAAATGCTGGATATCGGCAGCCTAGATGGGAAGGATATGAGAAGCGTGCTGGCCGAAGCCAAATCCGCCCTGTATGACAGGGACAGGCCCGCATTGGACATCGACGAATACGTCGGGATAAGCGACTCCGAAATAGCCGAGCTGATCAGTTCAATGGAGGAGGAATTGGACAGGATTCTTTCCAGATGTACCAGCAGGCGCGTGAAAGATGTATCCATCATCTCTGGGACGCCCCTCCAATTCATATCCCGCTTCAGGCCCAGGCACTCAGAAGACGATGGGCGGATGGAAATGGATGCGGACCGCATCTTCCTGGATGAGGCGGGATACTGCAACCTCGTGCACGCCGCTTGCCTGCTGTCAAACGGAGTTCCAATAGCGTTTCTCGGGGACCATATGCAGCTGCCTCCGGTTTGCGAGATGGATTCGGATATGCTGGCAGCTTCCGCTTCCAACGGCGGCAGATTGAAAAACGCATTCCTTTGGGATATGAACGCTCTCCATTGCGAGGAGCTGCTGTTCTGGCCCAGGGATGCGCTGGCGCTGGCATATGCATCGGGCGCCGAGCCTGAGTTCAGAGCGACTGCGCGCTGCAACCTCACGGAATCGCATCGTTTCGGGCAGAATCTGGCTTCCATCCTGGACAGGGCTGTATATCACAACGGGATGACAGGATTGGGCAAAGGGGATCTGGAGCTGTATTACATCGATGCCATCGGCGCCGAAAGGAAAGAAAGGGGCAATGAAGCGGAGAAGACGGCCATCTTCGAATACCTGGCCAAGGAATCCCCGGACCCCCGCAGCATAGCGATCCTTACCCCTTACGCCGATTAGGTGAGGCTTCTGAAGCGCGGCGCCGGGAAATACCGCGATTCGGTCATGACAGTTCACGCTTCGCAGGGCAGGGAATGGGATACTGTCGTTCTGAGCGTGTCTGACAACGGCGCCGTGGACAGGGACGTCCAGCTGAGGTTCACCAGCTCAGCTTCCCAGATCGGATTGAAGGTGATTAACACCGCGGTATCCAGAGCGAAAAGGAAACTTATCCTGGTATGCGACATGGGGTTCTGGGCGCCCAGAAGCGACGAGCTCATAGGCATGATAGCGGCCGCTGCGATGCCTTGGAAAGAACCTGAAAAAATGGATAAATAATCGATGCGATTCGGAAGAAAGGGGTTGAGCATGGACGAAGATAACGGCGGAGCCGAAGGCAGAAGCGATGAGTACAGGATAGTCGACGATGACGATCGCGGCCCCAACCTCAGATTGGCGGCGGTTGTCACGAAGGAGCTGATCTTCTGCGACCCGGACATGATGCTTTCGAAATATGGGATATGCGGGAACTCCTACTCCTTGGACAGGCTCGACAGCGACGGGATCAAAGAGCTCTCCGCTTTCCTGGAATCCAACTCCTCCATCCCGGAGGCTGAGGGCATAGCCAAAATACTTGACAGGGCCAGATGCAACGAGAGTTTCAGCATCATAGACCCCAGCAACGTCGAGGCCATGTTCGAGAACGATCCTGCCTGCGGTTCGGTCTACGCTTGCAACGTTATCCTGGACTCCCTGCTCTATGCGCTGGACATAACCGAGACCATCGACACTTCATCCTATGCGCTCTGCATCCTTCTCGGGATCAAAGAAGGGATCATCGCCGAGGACGAGCTGGAAGATCTTACCGCCCTATTCATGTACAGGAACCGCTGCGCCATGGAGATCGAGGTCGAAAGGCCGGACGACGGTTTGGTCAAAAGCTGGGAGACGATTCTTTTCAGGCTCGTTTCGATGATGTTCGACGCCGCATCGATAAAAGGATGCAAGTGAGGTGACGGGCTAAGCGGTTTGCGTTCCAAAACCAGTTTTCGTTCAACCCGCCACTTTCGGTTTATCATCCGCATCGACCCTATTTATCATTATCTGTCCGTGATCGCTTGGAACGGCGCATTATCATTCAGAGCCGCCGTCATTCATGCTTTCCAGCTCTGCTGCAAGGGCCTTGCGGCGGCTTTCCAAAGCGGACGCCTGCATCGCCAACTTCGAAATGGAATCGAAATCAGAGGAAGCCTCGGCCTCTTTGATTCTGGCGCGTATGTCGGCTATCTCTCCGGATATGGAATCGATCTCATCACGCAGAGAGCCTTCTGAATGTGGGCTTTTCATCTCTGCCATAGGGCGGCCGGGGCCATCGGAAGAGAGCTCTATTATTCTCTCCCTGATGGCTTCCATCCGCTCCGCGTTCGCTCTGGATTCCGCCGGGGTATCCGCGATCTGAGACATCAGAGCCAAGAACTCTGCCCTGAGCGACGCGAGCTCAACCTCTTTACCGCCGATCCCGCTCATTTCTTGTTCTTGGAGCCTTTTTTCGAAGAGCCTTTGCCTTTCTTGGATCCTTTGCCGCCCTTCTTGCCTTTTTTCTTGCCCTTCTTCTTGGTCTCCAATATCCCGCAGAATTTGTCATAGAGGTCGTCGTCGTTGAATATGGCATCGCCGATGACGCCCAGGATATAGGGGTCCTGAAGGATGTACTCCATCATTTCCGGAGACAGAAGAGCGCTGATCCCGATCGACTGGTAGTTCTCGTCCAGAATTTCGTTGCAGTATTCCGTGCGGATCTCATCGGCTTTGGATTCCAGCTCGGCGTCTTCTACGCTGAGGGATTTCAGATAATCCTGATAATCGTCCGGGCATTCGACATCCCCCTGGGAATCGACGTCAAAACCATCCAAAATGGTTTCGTCATCGGTCATATCGGCCAGAACCGTCAGATATGAGAGCATATCCGCCCTCAGATAATTGATGAGGGCATCCGTTTTCTCGATCTTCTCCGGCTTCCTGTATCTGGCTTTGGCCTTCTCCAGATCGGATATGTCCCTCATTTTGTTCTCGATGACGGTCCTGAGAATCCTCGCGGAATCCTCCGCGCCAATAGCTCCGTCTTCCATGATTAAAGGATGCGCGACGGAGATTAATAGATTGCCGGGAGTTCCCGGCGAAGGTCCGAACCATCCGGCTCGATATTTCTTGTCGCGCGGGACGATGCGGACGGGAGCCCCGCAGAATGGGCAGCTGTCTAGGACCGCGTCCATGCCGTCTTTGTCCTCGCCGAGAAGCGCAGGGCCTTTGTACGAATCGATGAACACGATGCTCTGCTCGAGAAGCGAGTCCAACATGGGCTTGCAGCAGGCCGCTTCCACGTCCACATCCGAAATCTCCAGTCTGAGAAGGGGTCTGGCGCGGAGATTCTTGTTCCTTTGCTCCGTAAGGATGGCGTCCACGCGCTCGGCATCTATGTCCGCGCCGGGGAATCCCATCTCGGCGGCATAGGCCAGCATCCTCACGGCCTTCTGCATGTCCTTCGGTACTCCTGTTCCTACTTCATACATGAGCCCAAGATGATACAGGGCGCTGGGATCCAGCGAATCCGCGGCTTCGCCGAGATAGCGGACCGCTTTCTCCATGTCCGTCTGGACGCCTTTGCCTGACGCGTACAGGATGCCGAGCTCCCTGCGGGCTGGGAGGCTGCCCATGCGGCAGGCTTCGCGGAAGCATTCCGCAGCTTTGGCGTAATCCTTGGGAACGTTGGTCCCGTAGAGATAGTCAAGCCCCAATTTGTAGAGCTTGTCCGCCTCTTCTTCGTTGTCCGGCATTCCGGAATTTTTCTCGGAAACCATGTTAATCGGCTCCAAATCGTCCGCATCATTAATCATCCTTCGCACTGGCACCTAATGTGCGGAGCGTTTTCTCCGCTTCGGAGTCGCCGTTCTCCGCCGCCATCTTGAGCCATTTGGCCGCTTCTTCGTCTGACTTTTCGATGCCGGCGCCATTGATATAGCAATGTCCGACCGTGGACATGGCAGAGACCGCTCCCTCCATGGCGGCTTTAAGAAACCATTCGAAAGCCATCTCGGCGTTCGGTCCGATGCTTCCGAATCCTACGGAATAGAGATATCCGAGCCTTTCCATGGCGAAAGCGTCGCCGCCTTCTGAGCCTTTCCTATACCATTCCGCCGCTTTCTCGGTATTCTGGGCGGTTCCGATTCCGAACTCGTAGCACACACCCAGCTGGAACATTGCGTTTAGATTGTCGGCCTTGGCTGCCGCCCTGTAGAGCAGGAAGGCTTTGGCCTCGTCCTTGTCGACGCCTAGCCCATGCTGATAGAGATATGCCAGATTGGTTTTGGCATCGGAATTACCTTGGTTGGAAGCCAACCTGAAATATCTGGCTGCCTCCGTGTAATCGCGTTCGACCGAGATCCCGTCCATATATGCAAGACCGGCGAATGCCTGGGCGTCCGGTATGCCGTCCTTGGCGGCCTTGATAGCCAGCTTCGCGGCCCTCTCGGAATCGATGCCGTCATACTCTCCCTGCATGAACAGCTTGACCATCAGCGCCATCGCATCGGTCTGGCCGGCCGCCACGGCCTTCTCCAGATAGTAGTAGCCTTTCTCGGAATCCTCCTCCGTATCCCATCCGAAGAGATAGGCCATGGCCATAGCGTACAGCCCATCCGGATCGTCTTTGGCGGCCAGCTCCGAAACTTCCTGGATGGTCAGCTCCCTCTCGCCTTGGGGCGTATGGAAAACGAAACCGCTTCCTTCCTGTTCCATGCCCAAGCGTATGCGATGCAGATATTAACTGCCAATCCTCGCGAGCTCTTTCTGTATCCTTTCATAATCAGGGAACTGCCTCTCTTCCCTGCGGAACGCCGCGGTATGATGGCGCTTTCCTGTCAGCAATCCCTGCCTGATATGGAGGAACTCATGGTATACCACGAAATCCAGGCACTCCTCGGATATGCCGTCAGAATCCAGGATTGGCGATATCGATATGACGCGGAACATCCAATGGCATCTCCCCAGAACTCTCTTGGTCTTCCGTTTCGTCCATGTGATATACGTATTGCTGATATCGCTTTCCTCAACCAGCCCGGCGTCATAGAGCCTCTGGACAGACTCTGACAGGCTGCGGAAATTGCCCTCGGAAGTGCAGGTGAAACTTCCGCGCCCGAGAAATACAGGCCTCTTCGCGAGTATGAATCCGTCTGACGAAACGTAATCCTCAAAAATCGTGGGCGCGCCTTTCTTGCCGCTGAACATGAAAGTCAGAAGGTCTTCCACCACGCCTGCGGGTGCGTCCGACAGATAATCGGATACGGTAGCGAACGGCTTCCCGCCTTTGAATCCGTGGCGGCAGATGTAGTTGCCCATGTCCTTGAATTCTACCTTCACGGAAGTCTGCTTTCCAGCTATCGGGATGGCTATATCCATCGCTTCCTGCTATTCCTTGGGACCAATATGTCCTTTTGCTTTTGTTTCTTCTGCATGGAATGCTCCGACCTGACGTCTTTGCCGCTGAGATCCTTGCCGCAGTGGTACATCATCGTCGAAACAGTGGACGGAGTCGGCGTGAAGATCTGGACCTGCTCCGGATTTGTCCTGAGAACGCGGCGGCAATAGTCGGCCAAGCCTCTCATGTCGTCCTCGGTGCAGCCCGGATGGGCCGCTATGAAATAGTACGTGAGAAACTGCCTCTTCCCGCATCTTCCGCAGGAATCCGAGAACATCTCCCTGAAATCCTCGAGGACTTCTCTGGACGGCTTGCCCATAAGACGCAGGACTTTGGGAGAGATATGCTCAGGCGCTATCTTCATCTGCCCCGAGACGTGGCGCATAATCAGCTCGTCGAGGTATTCCTCACCTCCGCTCCTGTCGGCGACAATCATGTCGTAGCGTATCCCGGAATTGACGAAAGCCTTCCTCACCCCGGGGATGGCCGAGATCTCCCTCAGAAGCTCTGTCTGGGCCGAATGGTCGATGGGCAGACGCGGGCACGGCTTTGGGAATAGGCATCCCCTGTCTTTGCACGATCCCGCCATTGATTTCACCGGGCAATCGATCCCGTACATATTAGCGGTGGGCCCTCCGACATCCTGGATGATGCCGTTGAAGGAAGGATCGGAAGCGATCTTTCTGGCTTCCCTGAGTATTGATTCCTTCGAGCGCGAGACCACGGCGCGCCCCTGATGGACGGCTATCGCGCAGAACGAGCAATCCCCGTAGCAGCCGCGATGCGTGGTTATCGAGTTCCTGATGGTTTCCATGGCCTTGACCTTGCCTTGGGAAGCGTACAAAGGATGGACGGCATTCTCGTAATCCGATTCGTATGAGGAATCCAGCTCCTGCCGCGTCATGCACCGCTGCGGGCGGTTGTGGATCAGATATCTCTTCCCATACGCCTGGTGCATGCGTCTGCCGGATACCGGATCGGAATTGTCCCTGAAAATGCGGAACATCTCGGCGAAGGCCATCGGATCCGAGGCGCATTCCTCGTAGGATGGAAGAGCCACAGATGGCAAAGGCAATTCGGAAGACATGTAGCAGATTCCTCTGACATCCTTCCAATCCTTTCCGTCGCGCATCCTCTGAGCTATCTCCAGGTTGGACAGCTCGCCCATGCCATAGACGATGGCGTCGGCCTTCGAATCCAGCAGGACCGAGCGGCGGACGACATCGTCCCACATGTCATAATGGGCGATGCGGCGGAGGCTGGCCTCTATCCCGCCCAGGATGATCGGCTTCCCTTTTGCATGTCTCTTGATGAGGTTGGAATATGCGATGCAGGCGCGGTCCGGACGGCGGTCGTTGATCCCTCCGGGAGTGAAATCGTCGTCTTTCCTGCGCCTGTTGGTGGGGGTGTAATTCGCCACCATCGAATCGACGCAGCCCGCCGATACCGACCAAAAAAGATTCGGGACGCCCAGACGGAGTATGTCCTCGGAGGAATCCAATCTGGGTTGGGCTATAATCCCGGCTTTGAACCCGTGATCGATGAGCCAGTGGCCGATGACGGCGGTCCCGTTGTAGGAGTTGTCCGTATACGTATCGCCGGAAACGAGAATGATGTCGAACGAATCCCATCCTCTGGCGCGGGCCTCTTGGATGGTCGCCGGAATGAACATCGGCTCTCTTCTCCGGAGCGAGATGCCAGCTCTTTCGCCGGGCCGTATCCCGCGTCGGCAGCCGCCAGGATCAGATCGAATTCTTCTCCGTCGTATTCCGGATCGGCTTCCCCGCGGATGATCATCACCCCTAGATTATACATGCATGATGGCACGTCCAGATCGATCCCGGCGCGGAAATACTGCGCGGCCATATCCAGATCGGAGGGGACGCCATCGCCATGATAGTATGCCTCGCCCAGCGCCGCGATCGCTTCTGGGTTTCCGCCATCGGCGACCTCGCCGATTATCCCGCACGGATCCGCTTTCGAAATGTCGATCAGACCTTCGCCAGCAAGGACGGCCATATGGTAGTATGCAGGGCAATAACCCAAATCCGCGGCCTGCCTGTAGTACGACAAGGCGACCTCCAGATCTTTTTCGACGTGGATGCCGCCCTCGTACATCATCCCGAGGTTGCACATCGCCGAGCATTCCCCATCTTCGGCGGCTTCCTTCAGGAGGCCGAATGCGCCCGGTTCGTCTTTAGGGAGGCCGTTGCCGGAGAGCATCATCGCGCCCATGTTAGCTTTGGCCTCGGCGCTCCCGAGACCGGCCGCTTCCCTCAGAAGCCTGAGCGCTTCTTTTTCGTTTTTGTCGGTGCCGATGCCTTTGAGATAAAGCACCGACAGCATGAACAGATGGTCTGGATCGCGGCTTTCCGCGGCTTCTTTGATCAGCAAGAAGGCGCGAGGCCCGTCTTTCTGAACGCCTTTCCCGTCCAGATACAGCATCCCGAGATCGAATGTGCCTTTGGGGCATCCCTGCTCTGCCGATTGTGAATAAAGATGCGCGGCGGTGGCTATGTCTTCGTCCACGCCGTCCCCGTCCTCGTACATGTTGCCCAGGATGTCCTGCGCCATGGCATGCCCTTCCATGGCCGCTATGCCCAGAAGTCCGCGGGCTTTCTCGAGATCGCTGGGGGAGCTGGCATCCAGATACAGCCTGTATCCTTCTTCGAAAAGCTCTTCCGCGCTCAAATCCCGCGCCCCATCACGAAATCGTCCATCACGAAGCCTTCCCCGATATCGGTGCGCAATTCGGACATCTTCTCAAGTCCCATCGCTTCGTAGAACGCTATCGCCTTAGAATTGTTTTTGTTCACCGTCAGGCGCATGCGTTTGGCTCCTCCGCATCTTCCCGCTTCGAAAGCCCTGAGAAGGAGGGCCTTCCCGACGCCTTCCTTCCTGAGCGGTTCCATGACATAGATTTTGGATACGAAAAGCTCGTCACCATCGAACTTGTAGCCTATATATCCTGCATCCTTCCCGTCTCTGCGGGCGATCTCGTATGTCAGCCCTTCGGATATCTGGTTCTTGATGGCCTCAGCGGACTGGAATTTGGCCAGCATATAATCGATCTGATCCTCCGAGACTATTCCGGCGTATGCCTCATGCCATACTGCGCTGGCCATCTTCTCTATCGATCCGAAATCCCCGTAGTTGATGGCGACGCGATACGGGGCTTTCTCCTTTATCGAACGCGCATAATCTATCAGGCCGCATTCGAAATTGACCCCGAATCTCACGTCGGTATTGGATGAGTATGTTCTGATGATGCTCCCGACTGTGAAATCGACCGCTATATCGACGGATTCCCCGAGAGAGACTCCGGCTTCCAACGCGCCGACGAGAGCTGACCCGAAAATGTCACCAGTCCCGTGGTAATATCCGGGCACCTCTTTTCTCATCGAGCTTCCGGTCTCTCCGGTCCGATAATCTTTCCAGACTGCTCCCAATTTCCCAGGTTCGAAGCTCACTCCTGTTATGACTATGCGGGATACCCCAAGAACCTCGGCCTTGGAGAATATGCCGTCGATGTATTCCCTGGAATATGGGCCCTCCTCGTACTCGAAACCGAGCATGAACGCCAATTCGGTGAGATTGGGCATTATGAGATCGGCCTTTTCGCACAGACTTCTCATTCCCGCGGGGAAATCGGGCCCGAATATGGCGTACATCTTGCCTTTGTCTGCCATGACTGGGTCGACGTATACCGCAGGTCTCTGATCGGAGAGATCGTCTATGAGCCCTTTTACCAGATCGATCTGCTCGAAAGAACCTAGGAATCCAGTGTAAATCGCATCGATCCTCAGACCGAGGGATTTCCAATGGGCCCCGATGGGACTTATGTCTTCGGTAAGATCCCTGAACGTGAATCCTGTGAAACCTCCTGTATGTGTGGATAGGACTGCGGTGGGGAGAACGGAGCATTCCTCGCCTGCGGCCGAAATTATCGGCAGAGCCACCGTGAGAGAGCACTTTCCAACGCATGAGATGTCATGGATCGCCAGGACCCTTTCCTGTTTCATGCGCCGCAATCGATTGTACATCATTATAATACTGCTGGTTTAGCCGAGAACATAAAACCCAAAATATATACTGGCTATGCAGTTGCGTAAATCATGCCAGGCACGCCAGAAGACTACCTAGAAGAGGCTCTTTCCGAATACAATGACAAAGTCAACGCATTGGAGTCGGAGGGGGATTCTGAGGAGCTTCTGGAGGCGTATGTCAATCGCGGCTGCATCCTCAGCATGATGGAGCATTTCACATCCGCTCTGGAAGATCTGGAGACCGCATCCAAAATGGAGTCCCGCATCGGCGCGGATGACGGGACGTTCGTGAAAATGAACTCAGAGCTTGGCAAACTTTACAGCCATTTCGGCATCGACCCGCAGGTTTTGTACGCTGATGTCGCGGCTCGCTTGCAATGGATAGGCGCAACATCGCGTCATTTCGATCTGAAGGGCGTGGTTTCTATGTGCCTCGACTCCGCCGAAATCCTACTGGAATTCGGCCATCCCTCTGACAGCCACCCATTCCTCGAGAAAGCTCTGGAAACGACTCAGGCAAAAATGGATCCGTGGATGAAGAACAGGAGGGTCGAAGCTCTCAACCTCATGGGCGAGGCATACGATGCGGAAGAAGAATCTGAGATGGCGGAAAAATGCTATGCGGAAGCGGTAGAGGTCGGCATGGATCTGATGAAATCGGAGAAATTGGAAGATTTGGAGATTCTGGCCGCGACTTTCCTGTCCAAAGCGGAATGCGATCTGGATCTCGGCATGATGGATCGCTTCGTGGAAGACTCCGACAAAGCCGTATTGATAATCGAAAAAATGCATGAGAACGGGATTCTGGACGATATGACTGAGGCGTCTGATATCTGCCATAACGTCGCAGTCGAATTCATCAAGCAGGGGAAGGTCGACGAAGCCGAGAAATACCTGATCAAAGCGGTCAAACTATCTTTGAAAGGCGCCCAGGACTATATTGATAAGAGCGCTATCGACCAAATAGATTCCAATGGCCATAATTGAGTAGAACTATAGTTACTAAATGGCCATACATTCTGATACTAATCATAGTGATGCCCCTATATTGCTAAAACATCGTAACAGATCAGGATTCCTGGATAATCATATCGCAGATGAGAGTCTAAAGTGAGCAGCACTCGAATGTTGCAATCCTTTCTTTGTATAATTGCACAAATAATCGTCCCAAGATTTAATCCCATCACATTGTCGCACAGCGCATGGCAAATTATCATTATGATAACGAATCGCGTATTGAATAGACTATAGTTCTACTAATAAGATATCCTGATTGTTACACCGAACGAAACATTATAACCCGTGAGCCGATGGAGTTGTATGCAGGGCCTTTTCTGTAAAAGATGCAAAAGCCTTTTGCCCCCCGGAAGCGCTAAATGCCGCAGCTGTGGCGCTCCCGTAGATGCGTCGTCCACGTCGAGTCAGACATGTCTTTTCGATGCGATGGGAAAGTCAAGGCCCGATAACCCAACCAAAACGATGGAAGTCGAAGGTGCCCCGTACATGCCATATGAGCCTCGCGGCTGTCAGATGGCGATAATCGAGGACATACGCAATGCTTTGAACGAAGGCCGCCACATAGTCATGGAATCTGGTACTGGAACTGGAAAGACTATAGTCTCCCTTGCCGCAGCCCTTGAGCATTCCAAAGATCGCGGAAAGAAAATCGTCTACCTCACAAGGACGATATCCCAGAGCGACCAGGTCATGAGAGAGCTCAAGGCCATCGGAACCATCAGGCAAGTTTCCGGCATCGCAGTTACCGGCAGGAACAAATCATGCCCTTTGTACCGCGGCTCACCTGGTTTCGAATCCATCACTCCCAACGTCCTCTCGATGATGTGCGATGAGAGGAAACAGAAAAGCGCCAAAGGCCAAGCCGGAGGCTGCAGATACTTCGACAGGGTCAAAACGGAGCTCCAGAACATCGAAGACTTCTGCAAAAAGGATTTTCCTTCTTCCGAAACTCTTGACAGATACTGCGAGAAGCTGGGGGCTTGCCCATACGAAGCGAAAAAATCGCTGATGCGCAAAATGGACGTCATCGCTGTCCCTTATGTGCACATCCTTTCAAGGGATATCAGGAACAATCTCCTTGCGAACCTCAATACCGCAGGTGATGCCACCGGAGTCGTTCTGATCATCGATGAGGCGCACAACTTCATCGATTCCGCCCGCAGCGAAGAGAGCTTCGAGATCAATTCCAGATTGGTCGATTCCGCGATCGACGAATGCAATTCCATGAAAGGCGCCGACGTAGCCCCCGGCATCAGGATGGCGGATTTCATCGGCTATTTCAAGAACAGCATGAGGGCGGTGGCCAATGAGAAGATCGGCCTGGGACAGAGAGAGTACGTCTTTGACGGCGATTTCATCGAGGAAAGGATGATGGCCAAGTTCGGAATGGAACGCGGGGATTTCATCACGTGCATCGACATCATCGCGGAAGTGGGCGAAGAAAGGAGCCAGTATCTGATGGAAAAGGGCGAGACCAGGCTCTCCGAATTGGAGATGCTCGGGCATGCCCTCCAGAATTGGTGCTCCGCATCATCCAGAAGGTTCGTGAGGACGATGAAGATCGATCAGAACGGAGAATATCTCAGCGCGGCCTGCATCGATCCCACGGAGATATCCCTGTTCCTCAGGAGCGTCCCAGGATCGATACATATGTCCGGGACCCTTCAGCCTCTCAACCAGTACGCCAGGGTTCTGGGGCTTCCGGAGACCACAAGGTGCCGCACCTATCCGTCGCCATTCCCGGCCGAAAACAGGAAAGTGATCTATGTCGGCGACGTAACCACCAGACAGGCCGATATGAAAGCGGATCCGGGGATGCAGAACCGCATCGAAAGATACATCGTCAATCTATGCGCGTCAGTGGACAAGAACACTCTCGTTTTCTTCACCTCATACAACAACATGAGGCTGATGCGCCCCTATTTGGAGACTCATATCGACAAAGCACTGTACTGGGAGGAATCCAAGAACCTCAGAAAAACCATGGATAATCTCGCCCAATTCCGCGCGGGAAGGGACGGCGTGTTCTTCTCAGTCATGGGAGGTTCTGTTGCTGAAGGGATAGATTTCCCCGGAGACGAGCTTTGCTTCGCCGTTATCGTTGGGATACCGTTCCCGCCGCCATCCCCGGAGATGCAGGCGATGTCGGCGATGTACGATCAAAGGTACGGCGACGGCAAAGGGTGGCTCTATTGCAGCGAAGTCCCGGCTATGAGGAAGATGAAGCAGGCGATAGGGCGTCTGATAAGGACGGAGACGGACAGAGGCATGGCGGTGATACTTGACAGCCGCACATCCCGCTACGCCAAACAGCTGGACGCTACGCTCTCTGCCGACCCGGCAGGGGACGCCGCCAAATTCTTCATCCGCCGGTGAAGGTTGCTATCAGAGTTATCGAAAAGGCAATGCCCGAAGTTATCGCTGCAGATTGCCATCCTTTGATGCCGATGTAGCTTCCGAAGCGCCATCCCACAATGAATATCATCGCTGAGGATACCAACGATGATGTCAGCATAGCAAAGTCCAAATCATCAATCAGAAACAGCGGCAATACTGCGGGCAGAAGCGGTGTGACGGTCGCGATGAAACAATAGAACGCGCTGGTCAGCATGCGTCTGCGGTCTTTCCTCATGGATTCATGATTCTCGAGCGGAGAAGCCGCCACTTCTCTGCAGATTCTGCGCCTCGATTCTTCCTCGATCAGATCCAGAGGGCTGCAATCGAAATCCCCGTCTATCCTTTCAGCTTTCTCCTCCAAAGATACGTCGGATGTCAGGTCTTTAAGCATGCGCTTCTGATCCGACACGTCAATCGCGTAGAATAGGATGCAATCGATCATGCCCCATGTGAAATCCATTCCGACCATCAGGACGGCCAGATCCATCGCGTCCGTGATCTTCAGCAGGTTGAATCTGGCGGCCGTTATGAAAAGCATCGCCATGATGTAACCGTAAAGCAGCTCCTGCAGAGCCAGACCTGGACCTGTGCGGTTCGCAATGTTGCTGAATATTCCGCCCACGACCGATAATTGACTTCCCAAGTATATTTTGGGAATGGTTCCGCTGGAAAAGTAACTTATATAATTTTGGCATAAAGCGGTTCGCTGCGGAGGTAGCCCAGCTGGCCCACGGCGCCGGTCTTGAAAACCGGTGGAGAATTCCTCGGGAGTTCGAATCTCCCTCTCCGCGCCTTTTTCGATGCTTATCAATCCCGGCGAAGATTGCAACAGTAATAAATAGTGTGCCGTGTTAACACGTATCACGGTAATCAAGATGTTCGGAAAGAAAATCAGAATCGAGAGTATAATCGACAGGAACAGCGGGAACGCAGTGGTGGTGCCACTTGACCACGGGATCAGCATCGGACCCGTGCCCGGGATTATTGATCTGAGAAAGACTGTCAACGATGTCGCTGAGGGCGGAGCGACCGCAGTGCTTATGCATAAGGGGATGGTCCCTCAGGGCCACAGAACATCCGGGAACGATGTGGGCCTTATTCTCCATCTGTCCGCCTCTACCGACATAGGCGTCAATTCGAACAGCAAAGTGCTGGTCGCCACCATGGAAGACGGCCTCAAACTCGGCGCGGATGCCGTTTCCATACACGTCAACGTCGGTGCCGAGACGGAACCCAGGATGCTGGAGGACTTCGGCAGGGTATCCAGCGAATGCATGGAGTGGGGCATGCCCCTCGTTGCGATGGTATACCCTCGCGGGCCTTCCATCCCCAATTCCTACGATCCCAAGGCTGTAGCGCACTCTGTGAGGGTTGCCGCGGAGCTGGGAGCCGACGTCATCAAATGCAGCTACACCGGAGACATAGATTCTTTCTCCAGGGTCGTGGAAGGCTCGATGGTGCCCGTCCTCATCGCCGGCGGCCCCAAGATGGATTCGGACATGGACATCCTCAACATGGTCCACGATTCTCTGGAAGCGGGCGGCCATGGCGTCTCCATCGGGAGGAACGTATTCCAGCACAGGGACGTCAGAGGCATGATGTCTGCCATCTCGGATATGGTGCTGCATGGCGCCACCGTCAAAGAGGCCGCAGAACATCTCAGATGATCGAACTTACTGCCAGAGCCCCCGCTTGGCGTCGAACCGGGCGGGGACCATCTCAGGTATATCGCCGTAAAATGCGACCTTCTTCCCGCAGACCGCGACGCAGCCCCTGACCCCTTCTATCGAGCCGATTCTCTCGGCGGCGGATGATAAAGATTCCGTCTCGGAGCTTACGACCAGATTGCCGAGGGCTGTGGCGCAGCAATCCGCCAGAATTACGTCATCCGAAAACACGGTGCAAAGGTCGCTGGATCCGAGCGACACCGACGGCCCTATCGTCGCGGAGGAGGAGCATATCCCAGTCATGCGATCCGAATCCACCAGATACGCCACGTCCCTGAATACGCTGTCATCCGCGTATATACCTATTGGCACCTTCTTTCCGGGGGAATACAGCGCTATATCCCCGCCGTTCTCCACTATGGCCTCTTCGGCCCCGGATTCTGCCATCTTCCTGGCCGCATATTCGGCTACCGCGCCCGCCACGCCGGCCATCGGCCCCACGCCCGCCAAAGAGGAAGCGCGGCACATCCTGCGGATCAGCTCGGGGTCGCCGTCCGATTCCGGATACGGCTCATATGTTATGCCGAAGAAAGGGTCGGAACGGATCTTGTCTTCGATCCATCCCCTGGCCTCCATCGCCGCCAGCTCGCCGATGCGTATCGACCTCTCGTCCGAAACCAAAGTCAGGATGGTCTCCTCGCACCGAAACTCGGCCCTCATATGTTCAACCTGAGCGCCTTCACCGGGCATCCGGTCACGCAGGACCCGCAGGCGATGCATGTGTCGATGTCCAGATGAACCTACCAGGTCTCCGGATCGAACGCGAACGATTTCGTGGGGCAGAGCGATATGCATGCCCCGCAGCTGAAGCATCTGGCTTTGTCGCGGAGGATGTGCCTCTCCAGGCCGCTGACTATGAATCCCTTCTTCTTGAGGCCCTCTATGGCCTCATCCACCTTGGACTGGTCCCCCTCCAGCGTGAGGATCATTATACCGCTGCTGTCTTCCTTGATCTCAGCCTTCAGGACGTTGGGTTTGAGGCCGTATTCCGTCGACAGTATGTATGTGACGGACTCCTGGACGTTCATTTCGTCGAACTCTATCTTGATCTTCGTTCCCATCGGCCTCACTCCTTTGCTACGAGATGTTTGAGCCTGCCTGTTCTGGGCAGCGGCATCGATGGCTTGGTGAGCGTGAATTCGCCGCTCTCGATCCATCCTTTGAGCTCTTCGGCGACTTTCTTGGCGCCGGCATATGAAGACATGGACGAAGTCCTTATGGATTTGCCCTCGTATTCCACCCTCCCGGATCTCAGCTGGGCGTAGCTGTATCTGGCTATGGGTTTGCGGCCGGTAGGCAGGCTGTAATCTACCATGTCGGAGAATATCTCCTCGTCCGAGATGGCGGCGCGCCTCATGACGTCGGCGTTCAGCACAGGAAGCGGAATCCCGATGCCCAAAGCGATGGACGTCCCGTACCCGGTGATATCAAGGCCGCGGACGTAGTTGGGATCCATCCCTTTCATGTCGCCGATCAGGGCCAGCGTACGGGCTCCGCCGACCGGAACCCCGTTGACCTCTTCGTTGGCGGTGTTGAACTGGGTGCCCTGCCAAGCGACATAGCCTTCCCCGCCCGCCAGGAATATCTTAGTCCCGATGCCGGTGACATCGCAATGCGGGTCGTTGAGAAGCGGGGACAGCTGTCCCGCAGAGCTGTAGGTGATGTTCTTCATCCTCGGGAGCAGCTTTCCCATGTAAGTGTAGATCGTCCTGGAAGACGTATTGGTGGCGACGCCATAATTCTGATAGGAGTTGCGAGGGTTGAACAGGTAGGCTTCGTTGATGTCGTCCAGTGAGATGTCGGCCTCGATGCTTTTCCTTACGTAGCAATCGGTGCCTGGGCCCCATGCGCGGAGATGCACCCTTTTCCTGGCGATGAGGTCTTCGATCACATGGCCTCCGCCATAGCCTCCGGCCGGATTCTCGGTCATCTGGGCGGCGCCGATGTAGGTGTCCACCGCCGCGAGCCCGCCATAGGCCGGAACGTCGTTCAGAAGGATGTTGGTCATCCTGATCGGGGGCGTGGCATGTCCGAAATTGAGGAACGCCCCGGATGAACACATAGCTCCGAAGGTTCCGGTCGTGATGACGTCTACTTCCTCCGCGGCCTTCTCCGCGCCTTTCTCCCGGACCAAATCGATGACTTCCTCTGCGGTGCATACCGTAGCTTTTTTGGCTTTGATCTTGTCGTTGATCCCCTCATACGTCTTTGACACTGGATGAGCCCCCGCGATGGTGTGGATGCCTATAAGGTATAAAGGGAAGCATTTAAGCCCTTTCTATGCCGGCCAGGACAGGTTAAATAATCGTCGGCGATAGCAGAGGCGGGACGGCGACGGATGATGATTGACTGAGGCTGATCTGTGATGAGCCCTATGAGTTCTGACGGCCGCCCCTCATTCCGATGAATAATCGGACATGCCAAGATAAAGGATGAGATCGGACAGTTTCATGCCCTCGTCCCAGCGCATGATGTAGTTTCCCTCGGCGGAAACGTCTATCTTCGGCATCCTGCGGTACAGTATCGCATGGCGGCCTTTGAATTCGTGGTCAGTAGGGATGGTGAAGACCCTCCAAGGATCGCCGTGGATGCCTTTCAGCCTGTAGGCGTAGATCGGCACCAGATGGGAGCTCTCGCAATCCGAAAGCATCCTATCGGCTTGCTCCGTCAGCCGCTGGCTTCTGCTGAAATGCAGCGTCGAATCCGCGGAGCTCTTGACCTCTATCGGGAACGAGAAATCCCATCTGAGGGCTACCAGATCCACGCCCAAAGAGCCTGCCGCCCTGATGACGAGGAACGGCTCGGTCCGCATGAGAATGTAGCCGGCTTTCTCCATGGCGCTGCAGGTCTTGATCGTCTTCGATATGGCCTTCTCATCGCCGACAAGAAGCGATTTGAGCTCTCTTTCGTAGACGTCGCCGGGCGCAGCCATTATATCGGTTGCAAGATGCCCAGCCAATATATAACAGAGTTAGAGGGGGTGGCCGAAAGTGGTTGGGGAGGGCCGAAGCCCTCATGCTCAGGGGGAAAGCCTGCTTGGGTCTCTGGGGAACAGGATTGCCTCTCTGATATTTGGCAGATCGAGCATCTTCACCAGCAGCCTCTCGATTCCGATTCCCCATCCGCCGTGCGGGGGCATTCCGTATTTGAATGCGTCGAGATAGAACGAGAAATCCTCTGGGTTGAGGCCTTTCTTCTCCATCCTGGCGACGAGTTTGTCGTATCTGTGCTCCCTCTGGCCTCCCGAGGAGATCTCCTGTCCGCGGTAATCCAGGTCGAACGAGAAGGAATACGGGGTGCCATCTTTCTCCATGATGTAGAATGGCTTGGCCTCCTCCGGATACTCGGCGATGAAATACAGGTCGATGCCTTTGGCGGCCATGGCGTCTCCGACGATCTTCTCCCCTTCGGTGCCCAGGTCGTCGCCCTCTTTCAGATTGAGGCCGCCGTCGTTGACTATCTTCAGGCACTCGGAATAGGTGAGGATCGGATACGGGCGCTGGGGGATGGATATCTCTTTTCCGAGGATCTCCAGCTGCTTCTTCCCCTTCTCTTTGAGGCCGCGCAGGACATGGTCGATTATGCTCTCGATCATGGACATGACCTCTTCCTCGTTCTCAATCCAGGACATCTCCCCGTCGAACGAAATGAACTCTGTGACGTGGCGGTTCGTATTCGAGCGCTCGGCGCGGAAGGCCGGGGCTATCTCGAAGATGCGGTCGAGGCCGGTGCTCATAAGTATCTGCTTGTAAAGCTGCGGGGACTGGGCCAGATACGCCGGCCTGTCGAAATATTGGACCTGGAACAGCTCCGCCCCGCCCTCGGCTCCGGCGGCAGAGATCTTCGGGGTGTAGACCTGGACGAACCCGTTCTCTCTCACAGCCTCTTCTATGAGCCCGACCATCATGGATTTGAGCTCGAATATAGCTCTGACCTCGGGCTTCCTGAGGTCCATGAACCTGTTGTTCAGGCGGGTGTCCATCTCCACATTGACCTTGTCGATGACCCCCATCGGAAGCGGCACGCCGGCTTCGCTGTACACTTCCGCCGAAGTGGGGATTATTTCCAGCCCCAAAGCGGTCTGATTGCTGGCTTTCACCTCTCCGGTTACCGCTATCGCCGTCTCTCTGGGGAGCTTGGTGAGAAGCCCGAAAAGCTCCGGATCGATCTTCTTCTTGGGCATGGTTATCTGTATCGTCCCATGCCTGTCGCGCAAGGTCAGAAATGAGATGCCGCCCATGTTTCTGATGTCCTGCACCCATCCGCGGACGGTCGCTGTGCCGTCATCCACTGCGATGCTGTTGGAATCTTTTATGGCTGCCATAATGTGGGAGCGAATGGGGATGCTGTATTTTACGGTTGAGACGGAATCAGAATCGCAGCAGGATTGCCGCTTCGGTGCATCTCTGAAAAAGGGATGGCGCGGGTGCGCCCGGGGATAGAGGCTGCGGCCGCCTCCCAGGCTCACCTTCTGCCTTGGTTCTTTACGGCATCCATCTTTGAGAGCACGGCTTCTTGGTCCCCGAGGTAAGCCTTGCCGATGACTTCCATGTCCCTCGACAGCTCGTACACCAGCGGTACCCCGGTGGGTATGTTGACGCCCACGATCTCTTTGGGCGAAAGCCCCTCCAGCATCATGACCAAGGCTCTGAGGGAATTCCCGTGCGCCGCTATGAGAACCCTGTCGCCTTTGAGCATGCGCGGCTTTATCTCATTCTCGAAATAAGGCTTGACGCGCCTGACCGTTATCTCCAGACTCTCGGTAAGCGGGACATCGGATCTGTCCACCCTTCTGTATTGGGCCTGATTCGCCGCGTTCCTCTCATCGCTCTCTTCCAGAGCCGGAGGGCACACGTCGTACGATCTCCTCCAGAGCTTAACCTGCTCCTCGCCGTATTTCTGGGCAGTCTCGGATTTGTTCAGGCCCTGAAGAGCCCCATAATGGCGCTCATTTAGCTTCCAAGTCTTGATCACAGGAAGCCATTCCCTGTCCATCTGCTCGAGAGCGATATTCAAGGTATGTATGGCGCGTTTGAGGTAGGAAGTGTAGCATACGTCAAAATCCAGGCCGGCCCCCTTCATCAGTTTCCCTGCGTCCTTGGCTTCTTCGCGCCCCTGTTCGGACAGGTCCACGTCGGTCCATCCGGTAAACAGGTTGAGCTTGTTCCATTCGCTCTGTCCATGGCGCAGAAGCACCAACTTCATCGATTCCTGGGGCTGCCTCATTGTTTGCCTCACATCCATATCATCATTTTGGATAAATTGCCATCGGATGGATCATGCCAAACGGAACGGAACTTCCTCTCCTTTCGACATCGCCAGCATGGCCAGAAAGCTGTTGCGGACCATATCCGATATGGCTTTGTCGTAATAGAAAGCCATGTGGTGGGTGACCAGAACGTTGGGGAAAGAGCGCAGCTCGTTCATGATGTGGCCTTCCAGATCCATATCCCTGCAATCGTTGTAATAGAGCCCGAATTCGCCCTCTATCACGTCCAAAGCGGCCCCTGCCAGACGACCGGACCTCAGCGCTGAGACCATCGCCCCGGAATCCACGAGCGGCCCTCTGGCGGCGTTGACCAGGAAGGCTCCCTCCTTCATCTTGGAGAACTCCTCCCCGCCGATTATGTGGTGGGTCTCGCCGTTGTGCTCTAAATGCAGAGAGATCACATCGCTCTCCGCCAGAAGCTCGTCCATCCCGACCCGGGCGGCATATCTGTCGGCATCCGGTGAAGGGCTGCGGTTGAAGTAGATCAGCCTGCATCCGAAGCCGGAAAGGTCGCGGAGGACCGCTTTTCCGGCGGAACCCGCCCCGATTATGCCCACGGTCATATCCTTCAGCTGCCTTCCCATGAGGCCATCCAATCTGAAATCGTTCCTGGCGTTGTTCGCCTGTATCATCTTCAGATTCCTTATCGCAGCCAGAATCATCATCACGGTGTATTCCGCCACCCCGTCGATGCTGTATGTGATGTGCGAGACCGCCATGCCGATGCTCTCCGCATGCTCCAGATCGATGTGGTTGTACCCTATCGTACGGGTGCATACCATCTTCACCCCGAGCTCCGAGAATCTGTCCAGCATATCCGCGGTGACCGGTGTCGTGAGCACGGACACGAAATCGCTCCCGGCGGCCAGACCGCAATTCGATGCTGTCGGAGGCTCTTCTGTGAATCCCAGATCGAAGCCGAATTCCTTGGCATATCTCTCGAAATAATACTGCTCGTCGAATCTGCGGCAGCTGTAAGCGAAGACCTTCATCATCATACCTCTGATTTTTGAACGCGAAATCCTTTATCGAAACGGCGTCTCAGAAACTCTCCTGGTTTCCCTTTCCTCTCAGCATCGACGCGGCGGCTCCGGCCAGGCACATCACTGTGCATATGGCGAAAGTGATCCTCATGACTTCCATGTAATCGCCGTAAGTCTCCGGTACGATGTTGTCGGCCGACCCCATTATGACTGAGATGAGAGTCATGGCTATCCCCATGCTCACCATCATGCCGGTCTGCCTCATCACGGATACCATCGCGGACGCTTCCCCGGTCTCCTGCGGCGGAACCGAAGACATGATCAATGACGTGTTCGGGGCCGAGAACATGGCGAAACCGAATCCGACCAGCACCATCATGGATATTATGCACCAGGCCGGGGTGTCTATGCTGTAGAACATGATGGATGCTACGCCGATAGCTATCAGAATCATTCCTGCGGTGGGAAGGATGCGCTTGTCAGCCATCAGATCGGATTTCCTGCCGAAATACGATGACAGCAAGGCCTGAACCGCCGGCTGCACCAGCATCATGGTCCCGGCTTCTGTGGCGCTCAATCCCTGGACGCTCTGCAGATAGAGAGCCATGAAAAACGATATGGAGTACGAGGACGCATAGTTCAGGAAAGCGGCGGCGCACGAGCCAGAGAACATGCGGTTCCTGAAGAGGCCTACCTCCAAAATACGGTTCTCGGACCTGATCTGGGAGCGCAGGAACACGGCTCCGAGAGCTGCTCCTATGATGAGGAGAATGACTGCCCAAAGCTCCGGAAGATTGATCACGCCTCCCATGGCCAGCAGTATCGAGACGCCATAAAGGACGGAGCCCGAGACGCTGAGCTTCTCCCCTCTGTCCGGCGCGATCTCATGCCTGAACGACAGCACAAACGCGATGGCTATCGCCGCGAACGGCAGAATCACATAGAATAAGGCGCGCCATCCGAGGGCGTCGTTTAGCATCCCGCCTATGAATGGGCCCAGAGCCAATCCCAGATAGACGCAGGTGGTGTTGATGCCCAGCGCCCATCCTCTCCTTCCGCTGTCGAACACGTCGGCTATCATCGATACGCTGGTGCAGGCCAGCGCGGCCGCTCCGACGCCTATTACAGCTCTGCAAACGATGACCATCCAAAAATTCGGGCTGAACGGCGCGGCGATGCAAGCCAGAGCCACTGTAAGCACCCCGAAGATGAACATCTTGCGCTTCCCGACTATGTCCCCCAATTTGGCCAGCGGTATCAGGAATATGACGGAAGAAAGAAGGAATGCGGTGTTGACATAACCCAGCGCATGAGACCCGACTTCGAACTCTTTACCGAGGGCATCCAGGGAAAGGTTCATCATGGTGCTCAGCAGCGGCGTGATGAATGCGGCCGCGCAGCATGCGATCATGAGGCGTTTGCTCTCCGAGCTTGTGTAACCGTCCACTGTGCGATGATAATGCCGATATATTTACCGCTTACGCAGTCTGCGCCACCATTAAAACCGTGCAAGTGCATCCATCATCCAGTACCATGGCAGCAGAAGCTGAAGTCAAAAAGAAGCTGGGATTGGTCCAGGTTTACACCGGAAACGGCAAAGGCAAAACTACCGCCTGCCTCGGGCTCGCCTTCCGGGCCGCCGGAAGAGGGCTGAACGTCATCATGCTCCAATTCCTCAAGCCCGCCAAAGGATACGGGGAGCATATGGCTGCGGAGCTGATCCCGAATTTCGAGATCGTCCCCATGGGAGCCGACCACATGGCTGGGAGGGAGATCACCCGCGATGAGGACATAGAGCTCACCAAAAGAGGCATCTTGAAGGCCGAGGAAGTCCTTACCTCAGGCAGATACGACCTTGTCATACTGGATGAGATCAACAATTCGATGAAATTCGGTCTGATCGGCCCCCAGGAAGTCATAGCCATGCTCGAAAGACGCGCTCCGAACACAGAAGTGGTCCTCAGCGGAAGGGGCGTCCCCCAGGAGATCGTGGATTATGCCGATCTCGTGACCGAGATGAGGCTGGTGAAGCATCCGTTCGACAAAGGCATAGGCGCCAGAAAAGGCATAGAGTATTGATACCATGGAAAAAATCAGCACAGACAAAGCGCCAGCGGCGGCGGGGCCCTACTCGCAGGCCGTAGAAAGCGATGGGATAGTATACGCGTCGGGGCAGATACCTGTCCACCCGGCCACCGGGAAGATGCCGGAATCTATCGCCGACCAAGCCAGACAGGCTCTGGAGAATCTGAGGAACGTCATAGAAGCTTCCGGGTCGTCTATGGGCAAGGTCCTGAAGGTCACCATTTATCTGACGGACATGTCCGCTTTCCCCGAAGTCAACGGGATCTATGCCGGATTCTTTTCCGAACCGTATCCGGCCAGAAGCTGCGTCGGATGCGCCTCGCTGCCTAAGGGCGCTAAAATTGAAGTGGATGCGATCGCCGCCCGCTGATTTATTTGCCGCTCGATTCCGTCCGGACGGGCGGCTCTCATTGTATTACTGATTTGGGATTGACCAGCTTGCCTATGATGGCATCCCGGACGAAACGGTTGTATCCGGACATATCCGGCTTCTCGTCCAGTATCTTCTGGATTTCAGAAGCCACATGCGAGAAGATTTCCTTGTAAATCCTGCATGAGTCTCCGGTATTGTTCTCGATCCCGCATTCGTGATAGAAATCCATGCTGCATCCGCCGCCGCAATAGCGGTAGATCTCGCAGTCTCTGCATTTCTCGCGCCTCTCTATGGAACCGCGGAGGATGTTGACGAAACCCTCGGATCTGAACAGCTCGGAGATGGAAGCGACTTCGTTGATGTTCCCCATCCTGAATTCCGGAGGGCAGGCTTTGGCGCAGGGGTAGACGGACCCATCCGGATTGACGCAGATCCATTTCGTAAGGCAGGACGTATGCGCGCAATCCGAGGCGACCGGCTCGCCGAGATAATTCAGGACATACAGATAATGCGGGATCAGAGGTATCTCAGAGCCGGCATCGAACAGCCAGTCGTCGAAGGCCTCTATGCTTCCCTTTATGAATTCGTCCGGGTCCGGCACCAGACCGCCGCATTTGGCGCACCCGGCCGGGATGACTGGGGAAAGGGACACGTCGGTTTTCCTGTCGCGGAAATAGCGGTAGATGTCTTTCTGATGGGATGCCGTCTCCGCCGAGATGGTCGCGCTGGCCGAATATTTGTTGTCCTTGTCCGAAAGGGATGCGATGGCTTTGGAGACGTCGCCCTCTCTCAGGACGCTGTTGTATGGGCCTTCATACGAGACGCCGATGTTGATCTGCTTCTGCCTGCAGTATGCCATCAGCCTCCTGTTGAGATTCAGGCCGTTGGTCTGTATCGTATTCCCGCAGCGGAAGGAGCCTTTGCCGAAGCACTTCTCCTCGATTGCTATTGCTTCCTTGTAGAAGGACAATGGCAATGTCAGGGGTTCTCCCCCATGCCATATGAACCACGCGGCCTCGTACTCCTCGGAGACGCGCTTCATTATGCTCTCTACGGTTGCCAAGGACATGCTGCCTTTTACCCGCTCTTCGGGCGTGTGGTAGCAGTGTCTGCAGCTGGTATCGCAAAAAAGGGTTGGCTTGATCACCACAGAAAGATAATCTTTCATGCTGAAGCCCCTGCCGCTTGCGATACCGCGGGCGAGCTTCCCCGATCAGAAGGGCCAATAAGTCCAGACGCCGTTGAACCCGTGCGTTATGTAGCAGCAGCAGGCGCAGCAGCAAATGATGCCGCCAGCGAGACAGGCATACCATCCGGCAGAATTGCAGCAACCTTTGTCGTTGCAGCAGCTGTAATCGCATTTGGAAAGTCCCTCGTGCTCCCCTTTGTCGAAGCGCTCAGCGTGATCGCTTTCAGGAAGGCCCTCCAAAGCGAGCGCAGTGAACGCCAAGGGGGATTGGCTCTCATAAAGTGCTGCAAGTTTGTCTACGGAAGCGGCATCGCTAGACATTTCATTCACCAGTCCGAATCTTATATTCGGTTAATGAACGCTGTACTGTTTTCCGATATTTAAGTATTAGCGAATTTGAAGCCATTTTCAGGTCCTATTTGCCTCTGGCCAGACTGTTCTGGAAGGATGCGGGCGCCGAAGATTGCCACCTATAACCGTGCGCAACCGGCAACCATTATATCGTTGCCCGCGATGGTCAGCCGATGTTCGGATACACGGTCCCCTCTTACCAAAGGCTCCAGCCGTTTGACCTTAAGAGATACCGCAAATACTACTGCGAAGGGTGCCACCAACTCAGAGCGGGCTTCGGGCTGACAAGCACCGCGACCGTGAATTTCGACATGACATTCAACACAATCCTTCTCTCCGGACTGATGGGCGATTCCCTGGATTTCGGACCCACCACCAAGACCATATGCGTCCTGGACTCCCCCAAAGCGGATTCGGATCTCATGAGGAAGATGGCGGCTTACACCGTCATACTGACCAAATGGGAGCTCTTCGACGACGAGACCGATAAACCGTCCATCAAGACCAAGACGATTTCCGTCGCGCTCGGGAGAGCGATAGAAAAAGCCACAAAGCAATACCCCGAATACGACAGGATGGTAGGCGAAGGTTTCTCCGCCCTCCGCGACCTCGAGCTGGCCGGCTGCAAAGATGCCAGAAAGATGGGCCTCACCTTCGGCAGAGGGCTGACCGGTGCGCTCAAAGACATAGCCGGCGACTTCTCCAGCGATGATCTGGACAGGATTTTCGAGGAGCTCACGGCCTCGGTCTACATCATGGATGCCATAGACGATCTTAATGACGATTTCATGGACGGGACATACAGCCCATTCCTCCCTGAAACCGGATTCATCAACGCCAGATCGTTCATAGATTCCAACCTTTACCAATTGACCTCCGTCGTAAGCGAGACCGTGGGAAGTCTTCAGCAGCATTATTCCAAGATCAGGCCTTCGCTTCAGGGCAACCAATCGCTGTGCGACAATATCGTCTATTATGGCATACCCGAGTCCGCCAAGAAAGTCATAACTGGCGAGGCCAAAGCTAAAGCCAGCATCAAGAACGTTCTGGCCAACAGGAAGGATCGCACGTCAGACAAGGCCTGACGGGTCGTAGAACTGGCACACGTCCAGATCGTATGTCTCCCTTCCGGTCAGCATGCATTTTCCCTCGACGAATGAGGCGCAAGCTTCGCAGCATCCGGGACGGTATCTTCCGCAGGACGAGGTCGGCTCAGTGGCTCTGCCTTCCGGGATGCATTCCCATTTTTCCCCCAGGTGCCTGCAGAGCCTGCATGTCATGCATTTGCGATAGCTCTCATCGCTCATCGGACTCGGTTATATCCGCTCCATATTTACGTTTGAGGTATCCAAAGCTCATAGAAAGACGGCGGTTCGATCCGTTCCGGAACCTCCGCTTCCATATGGATGCCATACGGTTTCCGGGGCGCACGCTTTATCTCTTAGTTGGCCATGCATCCGGCAGTGATCGGTTGATATCGGACATAATCGAGGAAGACCTCCGCAGCCTGGAAGAGATGACCGCTGAGCTCAGCAAGCAGGCGAACAGATACCGCGAATCCCGCGACAGATACCACCAGCAGGCTTCCGTGCTCGCCGAGAAACGCAATAAGCTCCAGCAGAGAGCCAGAGAATTGTCTTCCGAAGCCACAGTCTACCGCTCGAAAAGGGACGAATGCAATCTTGCGGCCAAAGAGGCCAAACAGAAGCGCCAGGAATTCAATGACATGGCTGCTGAGATCAAGGCCCGCGGAGGATTGGGCGATGCCGGAGATGCGAGGGCCAAAGCGCAGGAGAACCACCAGATCGTGGTCAAGATGTCCGCGGAAGGTCAGGCCAACCACGAGAAAATGTGCCAGCTCATGGACGAGGCCTCTAAGCTTCGCGAGCAGGCCCAGGTGTGCCACGAGCAATTCTTGGACTGCAAAGCGGCCGCCGACTCGGAGCACCAGAAATTCGTCGAGGTTCTGAAGAAGATAGACGAACTCAAAAACAATCTCCCGGAGTAAGCGATCGGCAAAGTTTCGGGCGGGCTCCGCATAAGCAGGCACCCTTGCACGGGCCCGCACATCTTATCATTTAGGGCGGCGAAATCATCTGTTTTGGATCGGGTCCATCGAATCCCGGTTTTTCAGCATGCTCATTATGGCGCTGCAGGAAACGCCTGTCTCAATGGCTATCTGAACGCAGGAAGCGCCTCCGCGATCCAGCTCGTATATCCTTTTTCTTATGCTTCCATCGATCTTCGGAGTCTGCTTGGAAATCTGATGCCCGATTTCCTGCCTCTCCGAATCCCAATTCTTGCTGCCGCATTCGGGACACTTCCCCGGGCGGTTAGAATTGAATGACGTCCATTCATAACCGCATTGCATGCAAACATTCCTCTTCGGCGGCACATTCCAGCATTTTGAACCGCAAAAAGGGCAGCGCAAAGGATTTCCCCTCTGGGAATTCCATTTGTGCCCGCACCGAAGGCACTCTATCGGCAAGCTTGGGCTGTTCCATTTGACCGAACGACATTCCGGGCAGCGTTTCGGAAGTTCGTCCCCGCGGGGAAACCAATCGTAATTGCATCTGCAACAATGCATGGGGGTTCCATGTGCGCGTCCAGCCATCCATACCACATCCTATCTCTCTTCCTCTCTTCACATTAAATCGGTTCTCCTTCGAAGGAACTGCGTTCGTTTCTTCTTGTTGCTGGCAGCCCGTTACCCACAGGAAGCAGCGCCGACAGGCTGGCGGCGCCATCGCGAAGGGATGCGATGGGAGCATCTCCGATCTCTTTTCGGATCTGCCCTTGCTTCCAGCGGATGCGTCTGACCTCGGAATCCGCGGCGCCTCTCGCCCGCAAATCCTTTATTTTAAGTTACGCACAAATGTATTACGTTTAGGCAGAATAAATTAAATGCGCATGTTTCCGGCAAAGTACTCTTACCATCCAATGCGGAATCCCAGCCAACAAGCCATATATACGCGCGCAAAACGCGGATGACGAAGCATCGCAAAGAAACCTTTAAGAATAGTTGCGTTTCCGGACAGCGGACGCATCGCTACTTCTATATCTTCTTCGGTCCATAATTTTACTTTTCTATGGGCATCCATGAAGCGCCTGTCGAACGCCCTGTCATGATCGACCCATGAATCGTACCTGCGCCAATCGCCTGAGGCCGCCGCCTCTGCTGCCTTTCTCCCGGATACCAAAGCGGCGCCTATTCCGCCATAACTCAGAGGATTCGGGAGCCCGGCGGCGTCTCCCGCCAAGAAGCACCCATCCTGCGCTGCGTGCGGCAGACGGCCGATCGGTATGCAGCGGGCGCCGTGCTCTGAATCAATAGGGATCGTGCCGAAGCCCTTCTTGAATCCGATCGATTTCTTCCCTTCTGCCGATGGGAAATCCCAGCTGTAGAACCCGTCATCCCCGGCTTCCATGCGGAATCTCAGCGTTCCGTCGGAATTTCCGGGCACTACGGCATTTATCACCGGCACCAATTGCTCTGGGCGGGTGCCGAATATGCATTTTCTCACCGTGGAATGCGCCCCGTCCGCCCCTATGATAACATCGCATTCGATGTCCCCCTCGCTGGTATGCGCCACGAAACCGCCTTCGGGACGCCTGGATACGGTTCTCAGCGAAGCTCTGATGCGTTTCACGCCGGATCTGGAAATAAGCTCCTCCAACATCCCTGCGCGATCTACGATGGCCCCGCTGACTTTGATGCGCGTCGAACTGGCGTTCTTGGAGACGATCTCTATGGCCTCCACCCGGCGGATTATGTGGGACGTCTCTATTCCTGCGCGTTTCATCATCCTATCGCTGACGGCCTCCCCGCATATCGATTGGTATCTGCGATAGGCTTTCTCCGAGAATTTTTCGATCATCAGGACGTTTTTCTCACCGAGCCGAGAAAGATGGTATGCCGCAGAAGCTCCCGCTGGACCCGAGCCTATGATAAGAACCCTGCAACCGATCTTATCCATGCCCAGGCTCCTCTTTGTCATCTATCGAAAAAATGGCGAACAGGAGGGGATTCGAACCCCCGGCCTGCAGCTTAGGAGGCTGCTGCCATATCCAGACTAGGCCACCTGTCCACTGAATCACGTGAAGTTGCCGCTATTAATAAATTTTTCTCTGAAGAACAAAAATGGCCGCCCATTCTGGCTACAAAATCTGGAATCTGGGACAAGAGCGTTTACCGGCACGATTATAATAATTACAATAATTTCATTATTAACAGATAGAATTAAGTCATCGCATGCTCTCATTTTATCATGAGAACCGGCCGCAGAAAAAGAATAATGGTCGCGTGCGTGACTTTCGAAACCGACAAAATCGTCTCGCCCCTGGAATTCTACGAAACCAATAGGATCCACCTCATACATTTCTCGAAGGATCCGCTGGATTCGGACAACATTTACAATCTGTTCTACAACCGCGTCGTAGAGCTGATCGAAGACCTCCCCCGCAAGGTGGAAATCGTAGAGCACAACGCAACCGTATACAATTTCGGCGAGATGCTCAAGACCGTTCTGAACATTCTTCAGACGGAGAATCGCGACGAAGAAGGATGCGAAATCTACGTCAACGTCTCGGCCGGAACCTCTGAATACACTGCGGCATCGACAATCGCATCGATGATGGTCAAAGGCACCGTCCCTTTCACCGTGAACAGCCAGGAATTCACGGTCAGCAGAGAGATGATGAAAGAGGTGTATTTCTCCGATGGGAAACCTGTAGGTATGACCAAGAAAGCCGGGGAACCCAGGACGCTGCCCAATTACAGCATAGACATGCCTGAGGAGCATCTTGTCCGCGGGCTTCGCACGATGGACAGACTCATAAGCGAGAAGAAAACCGTTTCCGCGCCCGTCATGATTGAAGCCCTCAAGGATGAGAAGATCTGGTACAGGGACGTCAAACAGTCGGCGAACATGAAAACGACCAAGCGTCAGACCGAGGCGGTCTATTACCAAAGGGATTTCGTGTCGAAATGGCTGAGATATGGGTGGATAGA
Organism: Candidatus Methanomethylophilaceae archaeon; assembly: GCA_017524805.1. Taxonomy (NCBI): domain Archaea; kingdom Methanobacteriati; phylum Thermoplasmatota; class Thermoplasmata; order Methanomassiliicoccales; family Methanomethylophilaceae; species Candidatus Methanomethylophilaceae archaeon. The sequence goes on along the minus strand of JAFXUX010000005.1, from coordinate 6,486 downwards.
AAAGAATCCGCTGAACGGAAAATACTCTCTGACCGAACGCGGGAAGACCGTCATCGACACGTTCTACACGGTTTGATGCTAGAATAACTATAATAACATCAATAACAATAATAACAAAATAGAGTTATTATATTCAGCAGAGGATGTAATCTTGCTCTCAGGAGCAGGATGGTTGGAATGGTACAATATCAAACTGTGCTCATGCCTCTGCCGAAGCAGCGCCTGTCGGACAAGGGGTGGTACAAAGAATCCCAGAAAAGGAGGGCTAACAGCAGCAAACTGAACAGCGAAATCAATTCGATACTTGTGTTTTATAAGTGACGCATACATTGACTTAGCATGGGACAGCAGACAGATGCATTCGTTCTTACGGATGATGCCTCAGAACCGGAAAGCCCCGCCGCCGCATCGTTGTCGGGGAGAAAGCTTCGCAGATGCGTCGGCTGTGTCCGCTGCCTGACCGAGACGCCGGGGAAATGCGCCATAAAGGATGGTTTCCCCGAGATCTCGGAAAGGATCATGGGATTCGAAACTCTGGAGATCCATTCGGCGGCATACGAAAACGGATTCTCGCCGATGATGACCAAGGCCATAGAGAGGCTGAGCAATGAGCTCCAGGCGTTCACGGACATGGGAGGCGCCATACCTCTCAGCAAAGACAGCGTGAAGCTCAGAAACATCAGGGTCATTATGAGAGGAATACCCGGAAACAGAGAGGAATTCGAGCTCGAAACCCTGAAAAATCTTAGGATAGGCCCGGTGGAAGAGGTCTATTTCGAGTATAGATGAAAAGGCCGGAGGAAAGGTTCCCTCCGGCAATGGATCGTGGCTTCGAAGCTCACTCTTTCTTTTCTTCGGCTTTCTTGGGGATGTCCCAAACCTGCAGGAACTCGATCCTGTCGATGCCGAAGACGGACCTGAGGTCAGTGACGACTTTGTACTTGGCAATGGCCCAGTTGTTGTCGTATTTGCAGAGATCGGGCTCTTTGACGACGACTTTGTCTTCGGCGATTTCGAACTCGAATCCATCGGCCATGGAGAAATCGGCCTCGACGATTGCCTTCGCTTTCTCGACGGGATCGGTGATCTCCTCTGTGACCGTGAACTTGTACATGAGGTCGTGGCCGGCAAGCGGGTTGTTGAAGTCGACCTTGACGCGGCCGGCTCCGACGGAGGCGATCGTTCCTTTCTTGTTGCCGATGTTGACGGTCATTCCAGGCTGGGGGTACTGGTCCTCTTTGAGGAAGTTCTTGAGGGGGTAGTACTCCACGTTCTTGGGGTTCCTTACTCCGGCAGCCCTCTCGCAGGGGATGGTGACTTCGTATTCTTTGCCGACTTCGGCCGCGGCGAGAGCGTCCTCGAGATCCTTGAAAAGCCTGTCAGTTCCGGTGATATGAGCGACGGGCTCATAGGGATACTTCTCGTTGTAGATTCCCGCTTCTTTGGCGGCCTCGGCGATGTTGGTGTCGTAGAGCCTGTCCTCATCTGCGATATACGATCTGAAATTGAAACGAATAAGCCTCTTTGCTTCGTCTGCCATATATATACACCTTAATTCTAATGAACTGGATGAGCCTGCGATGCCATCACTTTTCTTAAATATATCGGAACCCGAATTAAAAGAAAATATAATCCAGACGATAAGAAAAGCATATATGCGGAATCGATATATGGCGAAATGTTGCCACTTTTGCATAGCCCGGTAGTGCGGCTGACTTGTAATCAGCAGGTCGGGGATTCGAATTCCTCAAGTGGCTCCATTTTTTCCACTTGTTGCTTATAAAGAACCGTCGGTTTTTTCGGTTCCAGTGGAAACCGCGGCTATTTTTTGATCTAGTTTTGATCTAGAAGATATTTGATTTTGCGTCGAAATAATCGATGCGGCGTAAGATACTAGGCTGAAATTCTCGTCAGCATCATTGAGATTTGTTGCAGGTCTGGAGACGCATCCTATGAAGTATTCCTCGTAGGACCTCTGGACTTCGGCCTTCGCCTCGGTCTCAGATCTTGCGTAAATGTCCATGGTTACCCTGCAGTCGCTGTGCCCGGCGATGCTCTGCACGGTCTTGGGATCCGCCTTGATTATCGTCAGAGCCTTGGATATGAAGGTATGCCTCAGGGTGTGCAGGGAGAAGTGGAACCCCAGCTTCTGGGACAGCCTGCGGGTGTGGGTCGTTATCGAATCCGGATGGACCGGGGCGCCGGCGCGCGTCGTGGAAAAGAAGATGAAACCCCTTTCGGGATGCCCGCACTCTGCGTTCCATTGGTCAATCAGCTCGGCCCGCATCTCGGATTTCCCCATGGTCCTCCCGGACCCGAAAGACTTCGGCTCCTTCATGATCAGCTTTCGCCCGACCAGGAGCCGGACGGCCTGCTCGACCTTAATCCGGCGGCCGTTGGCAAAATAGTGTTCTTCATAGTTCCTTTCCGAAAACTTCGCACCGGGGGACTATATGCCTGGGGCTATGTGGTCAGGGAGGTCAGCCCCACATCTACATGGGTCGAGTCCTATGCTAGAACTCTGTTCGTAGCTGGTCTACGTTTTTAAACGTTCTCACACATATGATATTCAGATGGCGATTTTTTCCTTTCAAAATCAGACGAGATGGGGAATTTGCCACTATAGGTGATCGAATGAAAAGCGAATTGATCGGTTAGTCGTGCGCCGCGGGTCTTGCCAACTTGGGCTTTCTTGTCCGCATGCTCCTCGTCCTGTCGGTTCTTGTCGCGTCAGCGGCCCTTATTACCGTCGATGCCCAGGAATCGAACGCTCTGGACGGGGATTTCACCGTCGGCGACATAGGATACAGAATCCTCGATTCGGATACTGTATATGCATGCAGCCTAGAGGCGGGAGTGTTCAGTATAACGGTTCCGGCCAGTGTCACCAGTCCGGACGGCCATGAATACGACATCCAATACGTTAATTTCTACAATTATAGTAATCTCGTGAGCGTAGTTCTCTCGCCGGGAATCGAGGGCATAGGCCCCTCTGATGACTGGGGCGGTTTCTGCAGTTGCAGCCGTCTGACTGACGTGGTCATCCCTGAATCGGTACGTTGGATAAGCGGGGGCGCATTCGAATACTGTCATTCGCTCAAGTCATTGTACATCCCGGACTCCGTGTCCAGCATTGCCAGTAATGCGTTCTTCGGCTCGGGGCTGGTCTCCGTGAGGCTTCCAGAGAACCCGGGATATATGACTATGGAGGAAGGGCTGTTCAGTGAATGCACTGCGCTCCAGTCCGTGGTCATCCCCAGCAACGTGACGACCATCGGGTCTTCCTGTTTCTCCGGGTGCGATGCCATCGTCCAGCTCGTCATACCGGAGAACGTCAAGAAGATCGCGGACTACGCTCTGAGCGACATGGACAGCCTGACGTTCGTAGACCTCCGCTGCGACTCGAACACGGATTTCGGCGACATGTGCCTCGCCCCTGCCCCATGGAACGACACCATCAACTTCGTGAAAATAAAGACCTCCATTTCCAAGGACACGCTGCTTGACAATGGGGCCATCGTCGAAGAAGAGAAGGTCGGCCCGGATCTGGAATTCGGGTACGTGCTCAGCGGAAATAAAGGTTCGGATGGAAACGGCTATGCATGGATCATGGTAGACGGCCATCTGAAGGTATGGGGAACCTCCGAAGGCATGATGTTGGAGGGAGACGACTGCTTCTTCGTCATCGAGGGAGTCCCGGGTTCCGAGAACTATTACAACGTCAGGGATCTGATCAGGGACGTCGAGTTCGTCAGCGACATACCCAGCGGGAAGTATCCCATCGCCGGAATAGGCGACGACGTGTTCTCTCACAACTGGCAGGACACCATAATCCTCCCCGACGACCTCGAGCTCGTGTACGGGGACGGAATCAACTCCGCCCGCATAGTCAAGGCCTCCCCCGGGACGAATACCCTCGTCACCGGCGAAGCCGGGATAATGATCGTCCCGGACAAGAACATGGTGTCGTTCAGCCCCGGCGATGCCAAATCCCTAGTGATAGAGGTCGAAATGTCCGTCTCCGACGACGGGCCTATGTCCTGTTTCCTCAACGGGGATACCATCGACGGCGTGGTATTCCTCGCCGGGGACCCATACAAACCCCTCATTCCCGGCCTGGATGCTTCGGAAGTCTCGGACGGGCAGCTCTTCTCCGATGTGGACGGGAAGGTCTGGCACTCTGCAACAATGGACGGCAAGCGCACCTGGGTGCAGGTTCCGGGTCTCCGCACCGTCGTGTTCGACTTCGGGCCGGACTACGGCATACAGCTCAGGAAGGTCGTCTCCGATGGCTTCACTATCGGGTGCTCCGACATCGTTTGCAGCACCCTCGGCAATTTCGCCGGATGGTTCGACGACGGCAGGTTCGTCTCTCCTGACGCCAAGGTGGAGGACGTATTCGGGGACAATTTCATCATGATCCTTAACGCGGGATGGGACGGCGCCTTCGTGGTCCTCGGGACCGGAGTCACCGCCACGGTCGACAGGAATGTATACACCAGGTACGCCACCGTACCCCTCGGTTCCTCCATGACCGTCTCCTTCGACGACGGAGACCTGTACTGCGCGGCCGGGTTCGACGTCTCCGGATCCGTGTACACCCCCATAGCGGGGATGCAGACCTACTCCGTGACCGCCAAGGCGGTGGGCTCCACCAACGTCACCTTCGACCTGGACGGGGGCCAGAGCGAATGCGGGAGCATGAGCGTCAACATAGGCTCGGAACTTCCCAAGTCCTATGTCGAGCCCTACAAGACGGGATTCTACTTCGTCGGATACGTGACCCCGCAGGGAGATCTGCTGATCGCCCAGACCGGCTCTACCGCCAGCCCTTGTTTCGTCGCCTCCGTCGATGGGTTCACGGACGAGTTCGGACATTGGATCAACGAGAACTCCGCCGTCACCCTCAAGGCCGTGTGGAATCCGCACGTCACCACGGTCACCCTGCACAACATGGGGGTCGTGGGGGATATGTTGATTTCCGCCACCTACGATCAGTTCTTCCCCGATCTCGACCTGGAACAGATGGGAATCGGGAGCGACGACTACAGGTTCGACGGGTATTACGACGCCCCCGGCAAGGACGGCGTGCCCGCCGGGAACATGATAATCGATAACGGTGGGAAATCGGTATACATCTACAAAGAGGTCAATCCCTATTTTGACGGATACACGTGGAAGGGCGATATCGAGACTTACGACCTTTACGCCCTCTGGACGCCCAAGTACACGCTGATCATCGACGGCGGGCAGAGCATCGAGCTATCCAAAAAGGAGGTCTATGAGATCCTCACACCGGAAAATGCCGGCTACACGTTCAGCGGATGGCTTCTCGGCGGCGATGCCGACTACTCCGCCGCCGTGTACGGCTCCACCGACGACTCGGTGGACAATCTCATATCCGAAGGCCAGCTGTTCTCCGGGGGCGACGACACCTTCGTCTCGTCCCTCTGCTCCGCCTTGGGCGGGACCGTCACCATGACGTCGATGTGGGCCCCCATATCGTACACGGTCCATTTCGATTTCAACGGAGGCCGGGGCGGAACCACCCACGTCAACGCGCTATACGGAGCAGTCATATCCGTCTCCGCGCCGGAAAAAGAGAACGTGTTCTTCGAAGGATGGATTCTCGGGGACCAGGGCGAGATCACGTCGTATGCGGAGCAGTCCGATTCGGAGTACGGACCGTTCAGCGATATGGAGGCCGGCGAGAAGTACGGCGCCGGACTGGATACGCTGTTCGTGAAGAATCTAGCCTGCGCTCAGAACGCGGAAGTGACGCTCACCGCCCAGTGGACCACGGGGCAGTACTACATCAGGTTCGATCCCGGCGCCGACGGCGTCGGGGGGAGCATGCCCGACATGGTCGCGTACTTCGGCACGGGATGCGGGCTCGCTACCCACGAATATTTCCGTACCGGCTATTCGTTCGTCGGATGGTCCACCGAGAAGGGCGGCAGCGTCGTCTACGAGGACAGCCAAACGGTCATGGACCTGGCTGAAGCCCAGAACGAGATCGTCATCCTGTATGCGGTATGGAGCGTGGATCAGCACAGGTTCAGCTTCAAGAACACCGGGGCGACCAAGATAGAGGACATCGTCCTCGACTACGGCGCCCCCGTCCCGAAGCCGGACAACCCTGAGTGGCCCGGGCACGTCTTCAACGGGTGGATCTACAACAACCGTTTTGTAGACATACCGTCCACCATGACCTACGACGACAGGGTGTTCTACGCCGATTGGAAGACTGCCACCTACACCGTCACCGTAGCCAAGAACGCCAACTACGGCTCGTTAAGCAGGGCCAGCTTCACCGTCCCCTACGGTACCGAGATATCGGCGGACGGCAACGTTCTGAACGTCGGAAAGGACCAGTGCGCGGCATCGCCCAAATCACCGACCAGCAAGTACACCTACAGCTTCAAGGGCTGGACCATACCCTCGGGCACCGTGACCGGCGACATGACGGTGACGGCGAACTTCGCC